>JAKLQB010000394.1 GCA_022013615.1 Desulfobacterales bacterium
ACGCCATCAAAATCATCGGAGAAAACACGGACATGTATGCCCAGGCCTATTTTGCCTATGATGCCAAGAAGTCCGGGGGAATCACCATGAGCCATCTCAGGTTCTCTCCTGAAAGAATCCAGTCTCCTTATCTTCTGACTAAATCTGACTTCATAGCGTGCCATAATCCCGCCTTTGTTGACCAATATGATCTTTTAGAGGGGATCAAGGAAGAGGGGGCGTTTCTTTTAAATTCTCCCTGGACTGTCAAGGAAATGACGAGCAAACTGCCTGACCCCATGAAACGCAAACTTGCCCAAATGAAGATAAATTTTTACAATATTGACGCAGTCAAGATCGGTGCCCAACTGGGCCTTGGCGCCCGCATCAACATGATCATGCAGGCAGCCTTTTTTCAAATCTCTGGTGTCATTCCTCCTGAGGAGGCATTTAACTACATGAAGACTGCCATCAAGAAAACTTACGGGAAAAAGGGAGACAAAGTGGTCAAAATGAACGTTGATGCGGTAGACAAGGCCATCGGCGCCTTAAAGAAGATCGCTGTTCCCAAATCGTGGGCAACGGCCGGTCAGGAAGCCTATATGGAAAGGGATGAGCCTGAGTTTGTGACAAATGTCATGCGACCCATGCTGGCCCAACAGGGCGACAAGCTCCCTGTGAGCGCCATGCCCCCGGACGGGATATTTCCCACCGCCACCACCCAATATGAGAAAAGGGGTATTGCCATTCATGTACCCGAGTGGCAGGAGGAAAACTGTATCCAGTGTAACCAGTGTGCCTTTGTTTGCCCCCATGCGGTCATAAGGCCGGTGCTTGCACATGAGGAAGATCTAAAAGATGCCCCTAAGGATTTTGTGACCGTGGATACCAAGGGCAAGGAGCTAAAAGGCTTACGCTACAGAATTCAGATAAGTCCCCTTGACTGCACCGGGTGCGGCAACTGCGCCCAGGTCTGTCCTGCCAAGACAAAGGCCCTTGTCATGAAGCCCCTTGCCACCCAGACAAAGCTGCAGGTGCCCAATCATGTCTTTTCAACAGAGCTTCCCATTTTAGATGATCTGATGCCCATGACGTCTGTAAAAGGGAGCCAGTTCAGACAGCCCCTCTTTGAGTTTTCAGGCGCATGTCCGGGTTGTGGTGAGACACCCTATGTGAAACTCATCACACAGCTCTTTGGTGATCGCATGATGATTGCAAACGCTACGGGTTGCTCTTCTATATATGGAGGCTCTGCCCCTGTCTGCCCTTACACAGTTAATGAGGATGGGCATGGGCCTGCGTGGGCTAATTCGCTTTTTGAAGACAATGCTGAATATGGTTTTGGCATGGAATTGGGTGTTACCCAGAGGCGTGAAAAACTGGCCGATCTAATGCGTGAAGCCAGAGAAAGTGGTGTCTCGAAAGACCTCGATGAGGCATTCCAGGGATGGCTTGAGAACATGAGTGACGGAGAGAAGTCAAAGGAGCTTGGCAGGCAGATCATTGATCTCATTGAACTTGAACTTGCAAGCCCTGAGGCTGAAGACTTTAACCCGCTCCTTATTGATATTCTTGACAGAAGCGATTATCTGACCAAGAAATCCATCTGGGTCTTTGGCGGAGACGGATGGGCCTATGATATTGGCTATGGTGGACTTGACCATGTAATTGCCTCGGGCCATGATGTAAACATCCTGGTGCTTGACACAGAGGTCTACTCCAACACCGGTGGTCAGGCCTCCAAGTCAACGCCCACGGGCGCTGTGGCCAAGTTTGCTGCAGGTGGCAAACCCACACCGAAAAAGGATCTGGGTCGTATGGCCATGATTTATGGGTATGTGTATGTAGCCTCTGTGGCCATGGGTGCCAGCAAGAACCAGTTTTTGAAGGCTCTTTTAGAGGCAGAGAGCTATACCGGGCCTTCCTTGATTATAGCCTATGCCCCATGCATTAACCACGGTATCAACATGGGTCTGACCCAGGAAGAGGAAAAGAAGGCCGTGGAGACGGGATATTGGTCCCTTTACAGGTATAACCCGTTACTTAAAGAGGAGGGGAAAAACCCGTTTATTCTTGATTCCAAAGAACCCAAAGGGGGTTTTAGGGAATTTCTAATGGGCGAAGTGCGCTATTCGAGCCTCACGAGAACCTTCCCGGGTCATGCCGAAGCGCTTTTTCAAAAGGCTGAAGAAGACATGAAGGCAAGATACGAAACGTACAAGGCAATGGCCGGGCCCCGTTTAGAGTCCCAGACAAAAGGTGAGTGAAAATCCCCCTCAGTCCACCTTTATAAAAGGAGGATGCTAAGTACCCCTCAATTTTCAAAGGGGGGCAGGGGGATTTTTATAGATACGGAGGAAGAGATGAATTGGTTCATAAGTACTCTGGGCAGTTCCATCGGGAAAAAGTTGATGATGGCTGTAACCGGCCTTGGATTCGTAGGTTTCCTGACAGCGCATCTTATCGGCAACCTCACTCTTTACGGTGGACAGGGCCTGTTTACCTCGTATGTGGAGCACCTCCATGCATTGGGCCCGCTAATAACTGTCGCGGAACTGGGTCTTTTGTCCTTTGCCGTTATACATATAGTGATAGGGACACTTCTTTTTTATCAAAACCTGATTGCAAGACCTGTGAGGTATAAAGTCAAAAAGAACGCGGGAGGCCGCACCATAGGGTCGGCAACTCAGTCCTATACCGGTTTTATTATTCTGGCTTTTGTTATCCTTCACCTTCTTGATTTCCATTTTGCCGAACATACCAATGAGACTCTCTTTCGACTTGTGTTCACTACACTTGCAAGCCCTCTGTATATGATCACCTATGTTGTAGCAATGATTGTTGTTGCCGTCCATGTCAGTCACGGTTTTTGGAGTCTATTTCAAACTCTTGGCGCCAATCACCCTAAATACATGCCAATCATTCAGAAGCTCGGCATTGCCGTTAGTCTCGTGTTTGGGGTCGGATTTGGTTTTATTCCGATCTTTATTTTTTTGTAAAAGTTCAGCCGTTTTTTTTTGACAGGATTAATCCCGCTTACAGCGGGAGATTATTTTAATCTTGTAAATTAAAAAACTTATCCTGCTTTAAGAAAACGTACCACTAAATGTTTAAAGTACTTGCGCAACGGTTTGTGGTTTTAGCCCCCTAACCCCGCCCTTTATCAGCCTGAGGTGGAAGAGGGTTAAGGGTGAGATTGCTGTTTAAATAGTAAAAATTGTAAGAACTTAGCCGATTATAGTCATGACTATCCGAAGGAAAAAGATTATTGAAACACAGGATTCATCAAAGTATTTACAGGACAAAAAAATCTTGGTTATCCTGTAATCCTGTCTAAAGGTCCTTTTAATAGTGAAATTACTGCATTTCGTTTGTGACATAAGGAGGGTCTTATATGCAGCTTGATGCAAAAGTGCCGGGAGGCCCGCTTGCGGAAAAATGGGACAGACATCGCTTTGAGCTAAAACTTGTCAATCCGGCAAATAAGAGAAAATTTGAGATCATAGTAGTCGGCACGGGCCTTGCGGGTGCCTCAGCCTCGGCCACACTGGCGGAGCTGGGCTATAATGTCAAAACCTTCTGCATCCAGGACAGCCCGCGCCGCGCCCACAGTATTGCAGCACAGGGGGGCATTAACGCTGCCAAGAATTATCCGGGCGACGGGGACAGCATCTGGAGGCTCTTTTACGATACCATCAAAGGAGGCGATTTTCGTTCAAGGGAGGCAAATGTATATCGCCTGGCACAAATCAGTAATAACATCATTGATCAGTGTGTGGCCCAGGGAGTCCCCTTTGCGCGGGAATATGGGGGCCTGCTTGCTAACCGGTCTTTTGGCGGCGCTCAGGTTGAACGGACCTTTTATGCCAGAGGCCAGACAGGTCAGCAGCTCCTTTTAGGTGCCTACAGTGCGCTCATGCGCCAGGTGGCTGTTGGAAAAGTTAAGATGTATCCACGGCGGGAGATGATGGATCTTGTCCTTGTGGATGGGTCTGCACGGGGAATCGTGGTTCGTAATCTCATCACCGGTGAAATGGAAAGTCATGCGGCTCATGCAGTGATACTTGCAACAGGTGGCTATGGCAATGCCTATTTCCTTTCCACAAACGCCATGAGCTCCAACGTAAGTGCCATTTGGCGGGCGCACAAAAAAGGGGCATATCTTGCCCACCCATCTTTTGTTCAGATCCACCCCACGTGTATTCCTGTTCATGGAACCTATCAGTCCAAACTGACCCTCATGAGCGAGAGCCTGAGGAATGATGGTCGCGTGTGGGTGCCCGTTCGGGCAGGGGATACACGATCTCCCAATGATATTCCTGAATCAGAAAGGGACTATTTTCTAGAGAGGAAGTACCCGAGTTTTGGAAATCTGGTCCCCCGCGATGTGGCCTCTCGCAATGCAAAGGAGGTATGTGACCAGGGAAAAGGGGTAGGGCCAACCGGGTTTGCCGTCTACCTTGATTTTAAAGATGCCATTGAGAGAGACGGGGTAGATGTCATCCGGAAAAAATACGGCAATCTTTTTCAGATGTATGAAAGGATCTCAGGCGAAGACCCATATGGGGCTCCTATGATGATCTACCCTGCTATACACTATACCATGGGAGGTTTATGGGTCGATTACAACCTTATGAGCACCATCCCTGGCATGTTTGTTATTGGGGAGGCCAATTTTTCAGATCATGGTTCTAATCGGCTCGGCGCAAGTGCCTTAATGCAGGGGCTGGCAGATGGTTACTTCGTTATTCCGTACACAATTGGCGGGTATCTGGCAGGCGCTGTTTTACCCGAAGTGAATGAGGCCCATCCTGCGTTCGAAGATTCCACAAAATTGGTGAATGAGGGTATTGATAAATTGCTCTCCGTAAAGGGAGGCCGTACGGTTGATGATTTTCACAAGGAACTGGGCCACATACTATGGGAGTATGCCGGCATGTCCAGGAATGAAACGGGTATGCTAAAGGCAAAGGAACTTATTCCTGGGCTTCGCGAGCAGTTCTGGGAGAACGTTATGGTAACAGGCTCACCCGGAGAATTTAATCAGACCCTGGAAAGGGCGGGTCGGGTGGCTGATTTTCTAGAGTTTGCCGAATTGTTCGTGGAGGATGGCATGAGCCGTGAGGAATCCTGTGGCTGCCATTTCAATGAGGCGTTTCAAACAGAGGAGCATGAGGCCCAGAGGGATGACGATTCTTGCTCTTATGTTGCTGCATGGGAGTTCCGTGGAACCGGAAAGGCTCCGGCACTTCATAAGGAACCGCTTGTGTTTGAAAATGTGGAGCTTGCGCAGAGGAGTTATAAATGAGTGAGAATATCAATTTAACC
>JAKLQB010000395.1 GCA_022013615.1 Desulfobacterales bacterium
CTGGTTGTGAAGAATGGATCAAAAATTCTGGTTCGGAAAGCCTTAGGAATTCCCGCGCCCGTATCACTAATTCGGATTTCAACCCAGTCTCCGTCAGTGGAAGTGCCTACCGTAATAATTCCCTTTCCCGTGGAACCGTCATCCACAAGTTCAGCAATGGCCTGGGCCGCGTTGATGATCATGTTCAGTATCACCTGCTTAAATTCCCCCGGCAGGCAGGGAACAAGAGGGAGGGATAGATCAAACTCGGTGACCAATTCAGCAACATAATTCCACTCATTTCGTGCCAGGGTGATTGTGTTCTCAATGGCCTTATTGATATCAATATCTGTTTTATCTGTGGTGCCCGGGTGCAAAAAATCCTTCATGGCTAAAACGACTTTGGCGATACGTTCTATCCCCTCCAGAGTTTGTTGAATTGCTGGGGGAATCTCTTTCATGAGATACTCTACATTAATTTCTTCTACTTTTTTCTGTACCTCACGAATGAAATCATCCTCCACAGTTCCGGACTTGATCGCTTCAATTAGCTCTCCATACTTCCCCAAAACCTCACTCAGGTTGTTGAATGCGTGCCGGAGAAAACGTGTATTGTCTCCCACATACTGCGTGGGAGTATTGATTTCATGAGCGATACCCGCGGCCAACTGACCGATCGACTCCAGTTTCTGTACTTGCACAAGCTGGTTTTCCAAAGTTTTCTGCACAATTAAATCTTCTATTTCCGTGTGCACCTTTCGTCGGCAACCAAAATGTCCCACTGTCATAAAGGTTCTTCTATTGACTTTGGTCATAATTCTAACTTCTTAGGTCCTTAGCGATAAAATTCTGCTCAAAACGTGCAGAAAATTGAAAAAGTGTGGAGTGTCTAAAGTAATCTACAGTGCCTAAAGTTGTGGAATTCTATTTTTTATAAAAACAGATGGAGCGAAGCGACTCATTAACTTTAGTTCACTTCAAACTTTAGTTCACTTGTAACTTTTCCGGTTTATCCGGGTTAGGGTTTATCTATAAGGCTTATGAGCCTTCTATACACGCTTGAGTTTAAGAAGATTGGTATTCTGCCGCAAGTATCATCACCCTAAGATGACTAAGTTGGCCCTTTCCACAGTATTTGCACGAAGCGTGCCGGGATAATGAACAGAAAAAACCTCTGTAATTACAGCTAATTGTCCGTCTTTATCAGGAAGCCAGATGTAAAATTGTGGGTAAACTTGACGAAGAATCTGCCTTTGTGCCAAATCTTTGACTTCTGTAAGTGACCATAGTATTATGGCCATGTCATTTTAATCCATTTCAAATGAGAGGCGAGATAGTTTATATGGAAAATCAAGTGTCTAAATCAAAATTCAAACCCCATGCGTTGCAATATTTTCGGGAGGTGTCGTCACCGCCTCTGATCCCAAAGCACAGATTATTTATATCAACAAGGAATTATATGCGTTTGATTTTATAGATAATTACAAGGCGTTGCTGGCATGTATCCAGGATAAAGCTAAAGGCAAAAAGAAACGATATGTTTTTATTGATGAAATTCAGGACATTATTCAGTTTGAAAAGGCCTTGCGCAATCTCTCTGCCGAGGGCGGATATGATATTTATTGCACCGGAAGCAATGCCGGGCTGCTTTCCGGGGAACTGGCCACTTATTTAAGCGGGCGTTATATTGAGATAAAGGTATTCTGTTTATCCCTACCTGTAACCATTCAACGAAAAATTTACCACGATCTCTTTCCCGCAGAATCCTGAATTACGCTACGCTTCAACTCCGTATACCATCTTTCGCGTTAACTGAAATTGTTACTTCTAAAGAACGGACGAGTCACCGCTGGCAATAATGCAGAAAGGAAGGTGCTGAATGTCACTGCCTCCAGAGGTTATTGGGAGGATAATATTGGCCAGGTTTCTATCACTTTCATTAAAACGGTATGAGAACGAAATTAATAAAGTGGAGAGTTCGGGCATATTCCGAGCCCTTTTTCCAGAAATAATCACCTTTGAGATGTTTCCTCGGGCCAGGGTGGCCAGCGACAAAGAAGAGTTTACGCAAAACACACTGGGCAGGATAGAGGAAGACAGCGAGACTTTTTACATGCGATATCGATTCTTAGGAGTTGCAGGAAAGTATACTCTTGACCCGGAAAAGTTGACCAAGCAGAACGGAATGGAGAACTTTCTCAGGTTCCGAAAAGACGAAATTGATTCATTAGATCGGAAATTAAGACTGATATCGACCAGAAACAGGATAACACACATGACGCTACTGGGTATTATAAAGCATCAGGCTGCTTACCTTAAGTTATGTGATCCGCTTGAGCTCGTGTCCTTAAGCCAGATGAGGATAAGCCACTGGATAAAAGGTCAGGGATACCAGTCAATTGATAATAGCGTGATATCGAGAATTGTTAATGGCACCTCCGTTCTGATGCCTGATGGGACGACAATGCTATTGAAAGATTTTTTTCCGAGCTCGAGGGAGATATGTAAAGGATATATCAAAGAGATTCTTGCCGGAGAGGAGATGGAACTGAAATCCAACCGACTTGATCGGCCATACACGGATAAGGAGATCAGGGACAGACTTAAGAAAGTATATGGGCTGAACATTTCCAGGCGTACAGTCAGCTATTGCCGAAATCAGATGGGGATACCTCCATTTCATAGGAGAACCTATGATAACCAGTATCCTCCCAAGTGGGCGCAATATTCCGCCTATTTCCCCATGACTTTGTCGTCAGTGAAGGAAAATGTGCCGGAGATGTCCGGTATATATGAGTTCTCTCTTAAAAATGCCAATATTGAGTATCCTTTAAAGACAACGGAAATATTCTATATCGGTTCTTCAAAGGATATCAGAAAGCGGCTGAGAGCCCATCTGGGGTGTTGGTCAAGAAATGGGGGCCTGGATGCTTTTATAAGTGGAGGCAAATGCTTTCTTCAGGTTTGTTGTCTTTAATGATGGGTTCAGGGAGAAGGAGAAAATGCTGCTTCGATGTTTTAAAGAGATGTACGGGGATCGACCGAAATGTAACAAAATCGGTTGACACAATGAGGCATCTTAAAAATCTGGCATTATTGTTGCTATATTATTTCGAGTGATTAAAAATCCCCCCTAACCCCCCTTTGCAAAAGGGGGGAATCCAAATCATCCCCCTTTTTTAAAGGGGGATCGAGGGGGATTTTATAAGATAAATGCCATAAAAGTAGGTGTTATTAAGAATCTGAGAATGTACCCGTTAAGGAGGTCTAACTATGTTTTCTATCAGCAGTTTGGGCAAAGTTTCATGGCGCCTGGTGACTAAGGGTTCCTCAAGGTTAACCCTTCTGATTTTGCTCATTCTATGCTGTATAAGTATAACCTACTACTCCCATTTTATACTGCGCACGGAGGTTGTCTTCTCTCATTTTTTCTATGTACCCATCGTTTGGGCCGCTTTTTGGTGGGGACGGCGGGCTGTCTGGGTAGCCGTTTTCCTGGGCGGGTGGCTCATGGCTTCTGATGCTCTTTCACCTTCGGTTCATGTTCTGGAGATATCAAACCTTCTACGGTCCGGGATGTTTGTTGTGATCGCCTTGACGATTGGCGCCCTCAGGGAACACGCACTCCGTCTTGGTACGGTGGAAGAGCTGGCAGCAACACTTGAAAAAGAAAAAACCTATACCAAATCCATCATTTCCAATATGTCCGATCTGCTCGTTGTGTTTGACAAAGCCGGGCGGATTGAGACGGTGAATGAACAGGCAGAAAAGCGGCTGAAATATTCAAGGGATGAGCTGCTCGGCAAACAGATTGGCCATCTTTTTGCAGAAGAAGAAGAAGAAGAAGAACTTCAGCTCTTCAATATACGCAGACTAAATCAATTACTAAAGGGGGGTAGCACAAAAGGGGTGGATGTAAAGATCCGGACGAAAGAGGGAGAAATCCTCCCCGTCCTGGTTAGTGTTGGATCCATTAGAGATGATGGGGGAGAGGTTATCCACTATGTAGTCACTGCCAACGACATCACTGACCTGAAGCGGGCGCAGGAAGGCCTGCAAGAATCGGCGCGCTACGCCCGGGCCCTGTTCGAGGCAAGTCTCGATCCGCTGGTGACTATCAGCCCCGAGGGGAAAATCACCGATGTGAATAGTGCGTGGGAGGAGGCTACAGGATTGCCTCGTGACAAAATGGTGGGAACGGAATTCTCACACTACTTTACCGAGCCAGATGCAGCCCGTAAGGGTTACCAACAGGTTTTCCGGGATGACTATGTCCGGGATTATCCTCTTGAGATTAAAAACCGTGAGGGAAAAACCACCCCTGTCCTTTACAATGCCTCTGTTTATCACGATGTCCAGGAGAATGTAGCCGGTGTGTTTGCTGCGGCTCGAGACATCACCGACCTGAAGCGGGCGGAGGAGGAGCGAAGGAAACTTGAGATGCAACTTATCCACGCTGGAAGACTCTCCACCCTTGGGGAGATGGCTACGGGCATGGCCCACGAGATCAACCAGCCCTTGTCCATAATCTCTATGGCCGCAGAGGGGCTATCCCGTGACATTAAAAAAAATCGCCTGGATCTGGACATTCTTCCTCAGGACCTGGAAGAAATACTTGATTATGTTAAGCGAATAGACAGGATTATCACCCATATGCGGACGTTTGCCCGACAGCGCGAGGAATGCGAACAGGTAAAGCCTGAACAACCACTGAATAATGCCTTTGCTATATTTAGTGAGCAGTTTCGAATGCATAGTATTTCCATTTCCAGTAAGATAGAGGAAAACTTACCGCTTATTGAGGTAGATCCAAATCAACTGGAACAGGTATTCATAAACATCTTGACCAATGCGCGTCAGGTATTGGATGAGAGGGGCGAAGAATCAAAGAGAGAACGTAAGGGCTTTCAGAAACAACTGATATGCAGCATTGCAAAAGAGGATGATTATGTGGTATTTGAATTCGCAGACAATGCCTATGGTGTGCCTGATGAAAACAAAATGAGAGTATTTGAGCCTTTCTTCACCACTAAGGAAGTAGGGCAAGGCACGGGTTTAGGTCTTTCTATTGCCTATAATATCGTAACCCGTATATCGGGCGGTAAGATCTGGGTGGAAGACAACGAAATGGGGGGAGCAAGTTTTAAGATAGCATTGCCGGTGAAGGACAGAGAATAGAGGTCAGGGGTCAGAGGTCAGAAAATCGAAGTAGGGAGAAGAGGGAAAAGAAGAAAAATGAAAATACTTATTGTTGATGATGAGATATCCATTTGCCAGCGCCTGCAACGTGAACTGCAAAAAGAAGGGCATGAGGCTGGCTACCAAACTTTATCGGTTCATGTTCTGGAAGAGCTAAGGAAAGCAAGCAGGGAAGGTAAACCATTCGACCTTTTGCTCCTTAACATTACCATGCCGGAAATGGATGGTCTTACCTTACTCCGTCGTATCAGGGAAGAGCGCCTGGACATTGGGGTGATTATTATGACGGGGCATAGAAAAGAGCAGACCGTAATTGAGGCTATACGTCTGAGCGCAGTAGACTACCTGAATAAGCCTATTTCTTTAGAGGAGCTTGATGATTCAGTGTTTCGTATGCGTGAAAAGATTATCACGGAGGCTAATAATAACAAATATCGCATACTTGTTGTAGATGATGAGAAAAAGCTATGCAGGCGCATCAAGCGGGAGTTGGACAAGGAAGGCTATCGGGTGACCGTTACTTACAGCGGAGAGGAGTGCCTGGATTACTTCAAAAAGAATAGCGTTGATGTATTGATTGCAGACATCAAAATGCCCCAAATGAACGGTTTGGAGATGCTGAAGAAATGCCGGGAGATTAATAGTGGTTTTGCGGCTATTATCATCACCGGTCACGGCGACCATGAAATAGCCAAAAAGTCATTGAAATTAGGTGCTTACGACTACTTGAAAAAGCCAATATCACTGGATGAACTTCTCACCTCGGTAAAGAAAGGGATTGAGCAGCTCATAGTAAGTAGAGAATAGAAAATAGAGAATAGAGGATGCTTTATTCATTAATGAACAACTGGAAAGCATACCTCTGACCTCTGTTCTCTGACTTCTGTATCATGGAGGACGAAAAATGAGAGTACTCATTGTTGATGACGAAATTGGAATTTGCCAGCGCCTGCAGCGTGAACTGCACAAGGAAGGACATGAGGTTGACTACAAAACTTCACCCGGTGGAGTCCTGGAGAAGCTAAAGGATGCCAAAAAGAACGCAGAGCCATACGGACTGCTCCTTCTTGACATCCGGATGCCACAGATAGATGGCCTTAGCCTGTTGCAGGAGATTCAAGAGGCGCAACTTGATCTGGAGGTCATCATTATCACCGGGCATGGTGATGAGGATAAGGCGATAGAGTCCATTCGCCTGGGTGCGGTTGATTATCTGCGCAAGCCGATTTCCTTGGAAGAGCTCCATACCGCCATCTTTCGCGTTCAGCAAAAAAAAGCTGAGGAGGCAAGAACGGCTTTGGAGCACAGGATTCTGGTGGTGGATGATGAGAAAGAGCTGTGCGCACGCATCAAGCGGGAGCTGGACAAGGAAGGCTATCGGGTAGCCGTCGCTTATGACGGCGATGAGGGCCTGGAGTACTTTAAAAACAACCGGGTAGATCTGGCGCTTGTGGACATCAAAATGCCCCGGATGAGCGGCCTGGAGATGCTAAAAAGATGTCAGATAATTACGGATGATTTTGTCTCCATTATCATCACCGGCCACGGAGACCATGAGACCGCCATCGAGGCATTAAGATTGGGCGTTTTCAGCTATTTGAGAAAACCCCTGCTACTGGATGAGCTGGTTACCTCGGTCAATAAGGGTATTGATCTACTCCTTCTTCGCAGAAGTCTTTCGGCCCGCCGACGGGAATTGGAGATCGAAACGGCTTTGAAAGAGCAGTATGCGAAAAACCTTGAAAAGATGGTTGAGAAAAGGACATTTGACCTGGATCAAATACTCGACACAGCCGCCGACGGTATCCGTGTCGTTGACCGTGATTTCAACATCATTCGGATGAATGACACCTTAGCCAAGATGTCCGGTGTCAGCAAAGAAGATGCTCTAACAAAAAAGTGCTATGAAGTTTTCGCCGGGGAGAGGTGTCGTACAGAAGGCTGCCCGTTGACACAAATACTCAATGGACGTACTTATTTCGAGGATGAATCGGAGGAGTATCACGTCGACGGCTCAAAGGTTTGGTGCCTGCTCGTTGCAAAACCGTATCAGAGCCCGGATGGTGAACTGCTCGGCATTATCGAGGACTTCAGGGACATCACCGAGCGCAAGCGGGCGGAGAATAAGCTGAGGGAGAGCGAACAATGGCTTTCCATAACGCTGAGGAGCATTGGCGATGCAATGATAGCTACTGATGCCAAGGGACTTGTGACCATCATGAATCCTGTTGCTGAGTACTTGACCGGCTGGGAGGAGGCAGAGACTGCGGGAAAGCCTCTGGAAGACGTTTTCAACATCATCAATGAGCAAACAGGAGAGCGTGCCGAGAATCCTGTAGATAGGGTGCTCCGAGAAGGCATTGTCGTGGGCCTGGCCAATGATACGGTATTGATAGCCAGAGACGGAACAAAACGGGCTATTGCCGACAGCGGGGCGCCGATTAGAGATGAGGAAGGGGAGATCATTGGCACCGTCATGGTCTTCAGGGACATCACCGAGAGCAAGCAGGCGGAGGAGAAACTAAAGGAGTCCGAGGAGAGATATCGGGTGCTGGTGGAGGGTTCCACGGATGCCATCTTGATGATGGACAGAGAAAGGAATATAGCCCATTGCAACAAGGCTTTCCTTGATCTTTTTGGCTATGGAAAAGGGGAAGCAGAGGGTAAATCCATAAGAATTATCCATAAATCGGATGAAAGCTTCCGTTCCTTTGGAGACGCTGCCTATCCCATTATTGAGAAGGTTGGTTACTTCAGGACAGAATGGGAATTCATGCGCAAGGGTGGCACTATTTTTCCGGTAGAAACGGTTACATCACAAATCAGATCACCTGATGGGACGATACAAAGTTATATCGCCGTAATCCGTGATATTACCGAACGCAAGCTATTGGAGGAACAACTTCAGCATACCCGGAAGATGGAGGCCGTCGGTACTCTTGCAGGCGGGATGGCCCACGAATTCAACAACCTTATGACAGCGGTGTTGAGTTATTCCAGTTTCCTGCTGACAGATCTTGGTCAGGATGACCCCATGCGCAAGGACGTGGAGGAGATCAAAATTGCTGGGAAGCGGGCCAGTTCTTTGGTGAAGCAGCTTCTGGCTTTCAGCCGCAAGCAGGTGCTTCAACCTGCGATGCTTGATCTTAACAGCCTGCTCACTGACAAGGAGGAGATGCTCGGGCACCTGATTGGGGAGGATGTAGAGTTGGAGATGGTGCTGGAACAAGATTTGGGTCAGGTCAAGGCTGACCCGGGGCAGATCGAGCAGGTCATCCTGAACCTGGCGGTCAATGCCAGAGATGCCATGACTCAGGGAGGAAAGCTCACTATTGAAACTGCCAATGTGGAGATAGACGAGTTCTATGTCAGCACCCATGGTGATGAGCTGAAGCCCGGCCCTTATGTGATGCTGGCGATGAGCGATACCGGCATGGGGATGGATAAGGAGACCCAGAGCCAGATATTTGAGCCTTTCTTTACCACCAAGGATACGGGTGAGGGCACGGGGTTGGGGCTTTCGGCTGTCTATGGCATCATCAAGCAAAGCGGTGGTGACATCAGGGTCTACAGCGAGCCTGAAAAGGGCACGATATTTAAGATTTATCTCCCCAGGATGGAACAGGATGTGGAGCCGGTGCAAGAAGGACATGCTGTTTTAGAGCGGTTAGGAGGCTCTGAGACGGTCTTGCTGGTAGAAGACAATGATCTGGTGAGGAAGGTATCGCGAAGGGTTCTTGAGCAATATGGATACAGGGTC
>JAKLQB010000396.1 GCA_022013615.1 Desulfobacterales bacterium
AGGATTTTCTTAAGTCGAAACTCCGCGAGTTTTGCGATGTATTTGGCATTGAAATGCTTATCCTTGAGAATGCCTTAGCCATTCCCATGAATATTCCCCTTGGAATGGCCATTACGGAGTTCCTGGCCGAAACCTGTATGCCCGCCATAGCTCACCACCATGATTTTAGCTGGGAAAGGAAACGTTTTCTAATAAATGCCGTACAGGACTACCTCCAGTATGCCTTTCCCCCAAATCTACAGTGCATGCGTCATGTTGTAATCAATTCGGAGGCCTCCAGGCAACTGAGTTATCGAAAAGGGATCAGCAACGTTATTATCCACAATGTTTTTGATTTCGAAAACCCCCCTCCCTTATCCAACTCGAAAAGCCGCATGCTCCGAAAAGAATTGGGGTTTAGTGATGAAGACCTTTTTATCCTTCAGCCCACGCGGATTGTGCCCCGAAAGTGGATTGAAAGGGCCGTTGAGCTGGCCAGCCTATTGGGGATGGAACATCCCCGAGTGGTGATTCCCCACGAATCTGGTGATGAAGGGGATCTCTATGCACTTAGGGTCCTCGAATACGCCAGGAGACTGGGAGTGGAGGTGCTCTATATCGGTGACCAAGTTGGGTCTATCCATGGTTTTAGCAGAGAGTGCAAAAAAAAATATACCATTGACGATGCTTATCAGGCTGCTGATATCGTTACCTACCCCTCCGGATATGAGGGGTTTGGCAATGCCTTTGTGGAAGCAATCTATTTCAAGAAACCGATTGTAGTCAATCGGTACTCTATATTTGTCGAGGACATAGAGCCCTGTGGGTTTGACGTTATCGGTTTTGAATCCTTCGTGACCGGACATTTGGTCGAACGGCTCAAGACATTTATGGAACCTGAAAATATGAGTGCTTCGGTAGAGAAAAACTATGAACTAGGAAAGAAATTCTTTTCGTATGAGGTATTGGAACGAAAACTCCTTTCCGCTATTAGTTCGTTCAGTTAGCTCAAAAAACTGTAACATCTCAATAAGTCGGGGACTGAATTCCCGCCGTAGTTTATCCCTCACTTGATGCGGGGCGGGAATGACGAACAAAGATATATTGCTATGGAAAGATCCTTGCGCATCGGCATCCTTCATTACTCGTGCCCTCCCGTGGTAGGCGGTGTTGAAGAAATGCTTCATCAACATGCCCTCATTCTCCACAGGATGGGGCAATCGGTTTCAATCCTGGCAGGAATGGGTGAGGTCTTTACAGATGTCTTCCCTGTGCGAATTGAGTCGGTCCTGGGATCCAGACACATACAGGTTAGCAAGGCGCATGAGCAATCCCGCAAAGGTGATTACGGACTCCAAAAAAAGCTGACCAATAGGATTCTTAAGCTTCTTGTTGACTGGTCCAGCGACCTGGATGTCATCGTAGCCCACAATGTGCTACAGATGCCTTTTAACCTACCCTTGACGCTTGCCCTGCGTCGTCTTGCAATCTCAAATAACGGCCCCGCAGTAGTTAGCTGGGCCCATGATTCACCTTACTTTCAACATCATCCACCTGACTTTCTTCATCACCATCCTTGGACGGTCCTTAAAAATCCGCATCCCGATATCCACTACGTGACGATTTCAGAGTCACGAAGGGTGCTTTTCGAAGAACAAGATAGGGCTATTAAATGGAAGGTAATTCCGAATGGTATCGATCCTGTGAGCTTTTTATATTTGGATCCCAAATCAGTGAAGTTGGCAACGGAGCTGGACCTTTTCAGTCGCGACCTTATCGTTGTACAGCCTTCAAGGATCACACCCCGGAAAAATGTGGAACTCGCCATCCATATTGTGAGAGGCATAAAACTTTTGGGTTACAATATCTTGTTTATCTTAACAGGCGCATATGATCCACATGAGGGACGGGCAGTATCCTATTATAGAAGGCTAAAATACTGGGTAAATGAGCTTGAGCTGAAAGACAATATCGCCATTCTGGCCGAGTACAGGTTTAAAGACAGAACAAAGCTTGTGCCGAGCCGCATCTTCATTCGCGATCTTTATCTCATGGCCGACATGCTCCTCATGACCAGTAAGGATGAAGGCTTCGGTTTGCCGCTTCTGGAGGCAGGGTTGATCAAACTACCAATTGCATGCCCGAACATTCCACCGTTTGTGGAGTTAGGACGGGATATATGTTTTTTTCATCTGGACGACCCACCACTATCCACGGCGGGTCGTATTATAGAGTACCTGGGGCGTACGAATACCCACAAAATGTTTAGACATGTCGTGGGGAAACATGTTCTTTACGAGGTTTGCAAGGATGAGCTTTTACCATACCTTTTTGAAATCACTGACAGCAGGTCCCCGTCAAAGTCCCAGCCAAGATGTGACTGAAAATTCCCCCTGGCCCAGAACTGGCCTTGATACATTGTGAGAGAGGCTGATCGAACATAACTGCTTCGTTAGGTTACGACATATGGCCGCCAAATCGCGCCTCCCGATCCCGTCCCGGTCTCGGGACGGGGAGTGCAGGCCTCAACCCCCCCTTTTTTTTAAAGGGGGCTAGGGGGGATTTTAAGATGCTTTTCCAAAGGAGAATGAATGATGGATGAGAAAAGAGATAGGAAGCGTGATGTGGACACTCAAAGATTGGAGGCTTTCAGGAAGTTACCAGAAGATATTATACAACTTCTTACAAAAGAAGAGGTGAAAGCCTTTTTGCATGATGATGAATGGCCTGAGTCGCTTCGTGAAAAATTGAAGGGTTATCTGGTGGACGAGCAGTAGGGATTTCCTCAGACGCAATGATACAAAGTGAAGGGTATAAGTTGCCATGGTTGATTTTTTTCTTTCCTTATGCCTTGTGCCCTTCGCCTTTAGCCTTATCCTCTTGCCTTTCTATTGACTTTACCTACAATATAAGATACTCCGGATTTACCTTAAGTCCTGAAAGAGACTATTATGAAAGACATACAGAACCATAAAGATAACAGGAACATAGACATTGACCAGGTTGGCGTGAAGGGGATTCGCTACCCCATAACGGTCCTTGATAAAGACATGGGGAAGCAACAGACCGTTGCCAAGATCAACATGTACGTCAACCTACCCCGGTATTACAAGGGGACGCACATGAGCCGCTTCGTAGAGATCCTAAACGAGCACAGCCGCCGCATATCCCTTGAGAATTTCTCTCAAATCCTCCAGGAAATGAAGGACAGGCTTAATGCGGAAAGTGCGCATATGGAAATCACTTTTCCCTACTTTATCAATAAGGCCGCGCCGGTGAGCGGGATTCAAGGTCTTATGGAATATAAATGCACCTTTAAGGGGTCCCTGAACAAAGGAAGCGACCTTGTCATCATGATCAATGTTCCCATAACCACGCTCTGCCCCTGCTCCAGGGAGATAAGCGATTTTGGCGCCCACAACCAGCGGGGCGAGGTTCGCCTCCAGGTGAGATTTAAGAAGTTTGTATGGATAGAGGATCTGATCAAGCTCGCTGAGAACGCTGCTTCAAGTGATGTCTACTCTGTCCTTAAACGCGAAGATGAAAAATACGTAACCGAAAAGGCTTACCAGAACCCCATGTTTGTGGAGGATATTGTGAGGGAGATCGCAGTTAAGCTAAATAATGATCCGAATATCACCTGGTTTGCCGTTGAGTCTGAAAATTTTGAATCGATTCATAATCATAACGCGTATGCATATATAGAAAAGCGCAAAAGTGCGGTTGAGTAGTTGACTCGTTGAGCGGCAAAAAATGACGAATGGCGAATAAAAGGATGTACGGGACATAAAAAATCTTTGTTATCCTGTAATCCTGTCTAAAGGCCCTTTTAATAGGTGAACTATTACCGAATAACTAATAACGAATGACCAATGACAAGGATGGATGAAGATATGACTGAAGATCTGAAAAAAATGTACCGGACTGTAATGGATGACCACTTTCCTGCTGACATAACTATTTCCTTTGGTGACCAGGTCCTTCGTTATCAGAAAAGATCTTGGAGAATAAAGGATGAGAAGACAGGTGAAACCATTGAAAAAGGGCTTCGTTACGGTGAGAACCCGGGCCAGGAGGCCGCACTGTACGAACTCGTAAACGGTAATCTGGCCTTGGGTAAGTGTCAGTTCATTGACCCAGGGCGGGGTCTTGTTTCGGCTATCTCCGAAGAAGACATGATCCAGAGCGGAAAGCATCCGGGTAAAATCAACCTGACGGACGTGGACAATGCCCTTAATATTATGAAATATCTTACGGCCGATCCGGCCGTGGTGATTGTCAAACATAACAATCCGTGTGGTGTTGCCTACGCGTCTACCCTTTCCGAAGCTTATGGCAAGGCCAATATGGCAGATCGGATTGCCGCTTTTGGGGGGTGTGCCCTTTTTAATCGCTCCCTGGACCTGACAACCGCTGAAATGGTTTCCAGGAACTACCTGGAAGTTGTGGCAGCACCTGACTTTGAAGAGGGGACAATTGGCATTCTATCCAAAAGGGCCAATCTGCGGGTCATACGTATCAGCCGGATGGATCGGCTTTCCGAATATACAAATATGAGATTTGTGGACTTCAAG
>JAKLQB010000397.1 GCA_022013615.1 Desulfobacterales bacterium
AACCTAAAAAAGAAAAATCCTGACATAAAACCTATTCTCCTTGAAGGAAGTGGAATTGCTAAGACATGGTGGGGTAAATCATGGAATCTCAATCTTGAACGGTATGCAGACTATAGCAATCGTATCGGCAGGGGACGTAGTTATGTCCGTCATGGTGCGGTGCTGGATCTTAAGATAAATTCAGGTAAGGTCGAATCCTTAGTTCAGGGGACGAGATCAAAACCCTATTCCGTAAGCGTTAAGATAAAGGCTGTTAATAAAAAGATCTGGAAGGAAATTAAGTCTGCCTGTGAAGGCAGATTAGATTCATTGCAGGAGCTATTGGCAGGGAAATTTCCAAAGGCATTAGGCGAAATATTCACGATCCAGGGGGAAGGGTTGTTCCCATCGCCAAAAGAGATAGATTTTAGTTGCAGTTGTCCGGACTGGGCTTACATGTGCAAGCATGTAGCGGCCACGCTGTATGGGATAGGAACCAGGCTTGATGAAGAACCTGGTCTGTTTTTCAAGCTGAGAAAAGTCAAGATGGAAGATCTGGTAACCCAGGCCGTTGAAGACAAGACCCGAAAGTTGCTCAAAAAAGCTAAAAAGAAAACCGCAAGAGTCATTGCCGACTCGGATCTGGCCGATGTGTTTGGTATTGATATGGAAGAACCTGTGGTTTCCAATAGGAAAAAAGGGGAAGCTGCCAAAAAAACGTCAAAAACCAAAATACCGCTGAGCCGTGCTTCTGGGAAAACTAAAGTGAAATCCGCGATTGGTAAGTCCGGGAAAAAACCGGCGTCAATAAAGGCCTTGTCGAAAAGAAAACCTAAATCTCCATTTGACACGGTTGTAGGAATTGTCAGGAGAAGCAGAAAAGGCGTTACCGTGGCCCGGATTAAAGAAAAAACAGGGTTTGATGACAAACAGATACGAACTTATATTTACAAGGCAAAAAGGCAGGGCAAGATTAAGAACTTGAAAAGAGGTATTTACGTGTCTTCTTAAGACTGCGTGAAATGGCCCTGGTAGAAAGTGTGGAATCAACAACTGGCTTTTCAGGAAACATCCTTAAGGTTAGGCATTTCTCTGGAAGAGATCATAACTCAAGGAATTTTACCATGCTCACAAGTAGCCTATTTATGGGTGTGGAAATGCCGTGTCGCTTTCCGAGGCGGATAACGGCTCCGTTAAGAACCTCGATTTCCGTCGGCATCCCTCTATCAAGATCGGCCTTTAGCGATGGTACATTGTCACGGTCGAGGTAGCGGTTCATTTCTTTGACAGTGATGTCAATGCTAACACCTTCAGCTTTAGCGACCCGACGGACTTCAGATAAAACGAGTTCTTTGGCAGGATTGAGGACATCTTGAGCAATCTGGCGATTGCCAGCGTTCAGGATGCCGGCAAAGGGGTTGGCAATGCAATTGATGGCAAGTTTAAACCACTCCATTTCTTTAAAGTTCTTTGCCAGTCCACACTTAACGGTCGACCCTTCCAACAGATTACACAAGCTCTCAGTTACGGCTGATGGTCTAAGGTGAATGGTGCCAGGAAAGTAGCGCACTTTGCCAGGAGATGGACTATTTGCCCCGAAAAACACAAGCCCTCGATCCACGGGGCGGTCAAGCCCATGGGCGATAATCTCCTCAGGGCCAATGCCGTTTTGAAGGGCAATAATGCCAACCTCAGGGCCGCACCTGGGCCGCAGCCAGAGTAAAGTTCTATCCAACAAGGGCACTTTTATCGTCATCAAGACGATATCTCTTTCCTCTAATGTGGGGACCTGATCCGGGGAAATTACCCTTATGGGAACGTTTGATGCCTTCTGATCCTCGATTTGAAAAAAAAGACCATTCTTCTGGACTTCTTTTGCATGGACACTGCTGCCCACCAGATAGGTCTCAATTGTCTGGCTTTGATGGAGAATTGCAGCGAGTACTGAACCCACGGCACCAGCCCCAACGATCCAGCAACGCTCACGGGGTTGCATATATAATACCTAAAAAAAATTAGTTCTGCGTAGAACTTAGGGGCTTCGCCCCAATTGGAATGTTGGGTTTTGTGGGATTGACGGAATGGGTTATTGGGAAAATCAAATTGACAAACCA
>JAKLQB010000035.1 GCA_022013615.1 Desulfobacterales bacterium
CAGGGGTTCCAAAGCAATCTCCCGGGTTGCGTAAGATGGCAACAGGCATTTCAAAATCATTTTCAACTACTGTCATGAGCTCCACAGTGCCTTCTTTGAGAATATGAAGTGCAATGGCCTCATCACCTTCGGTGAAGATCCGCTGGCCACTTTCCATAGCTGTCTCTTTGCTCACAGAGGTAACCCGGTTTTTCTGGTCCTCAGTGAGACCTTGCAAAAGGTAGCATGAGCACAATTCCATGGGTTTTTCCTCCGTCAACAATAAGCTTTATCCCGCCTGATTGAGCATCGCTCAATTAAGTGGTATTGGGTGTTGGCTATCTGGTATTGGTTTTAAGGTGTTTCACGTCTTATCTTATATTACTTCCCTGATAGAGATATAAAAAATGAAAAATATTCCTCTAAACCAGTACCCAGTACCGGATACCAAGTACCACCTCAATTGAGTTTGACTCAATTGAGGTTCTACATCCTGTAATGGATCGTGAAAAGACAGCCTATTACATGGCGGAGCCGATCACCATATTATTCTCCACACTCTCCGTACGCACGGGAAT
Source organism: Desulfobacterales bacterium (assembly GCA_022013615.1). Next base: position 558 of record JAKLQB010000035.1, read on the forward strand.
AATCCGGTTTCTTGAATCTTCAGACGAGGGAAAAAGGACCGGCAGGTAGTTATCGCTCAGACCCTTCATTATCTTCCTTTCTTTTGAATGCCACCTCTCGGCGAGCACCTGAAACTCTTTTCCCAAACAATCATGGTAAAACGAGGTCCTTTTTTTCAGACCGATGTCTCTTAACTTTTCAGCCCTTTCTTTTATAACACCTGGATCAATCTGGCCATCAAAGGACGCAGCAGCCGTTCCCTGCCGGCGCGAAAAAGGAAATACATGGAGATAGGATACAGGCAAATCTTTGATAAGGGCACACGTGTTTTCATGTGCAACAATATCTTCTCCCGGAAATCCAGCCATGACATCAACACCGATTGCTGCAAGGGGGATTCTGTCATGAATAGATTCGATAAGTTCAGCAAACTCTCGTGTGGTGTAGTGTCGATTCATTCTTCTCAAAATCCCGTCATCTCCGCTCTGGAGAGGGATATGAAAATGCCGGCAGAGCCACGGCTCAGCAGCTACCATTTCCATAAGACCTGCGTCTATTTCATTTGGTTCAAGGGAGCTCAGCCTTATACGGTTGGGAAAGCCTTCTTTCCCGATAGAGTAAAGCAACTTTTTTAGGTTCATTTCCCCTTCCAAATCAACACCGTACTTCCCGAGATGAATGCCTGTAAGCACAATCTCTTTGTAACCCTGATCGGTGAGAGACTCGACCATGGACAGGACGTTCTCAGGAGCAAGGCTTCTATAGGGCCCCCTTGCGAAGGCGACAATGCAAAAACTGCAAAATGACTGGCACCCATCCTGGATCTTTAAATAGGCCCTGGTTCGATCGGGAAAACTTTTTATCTGAAGAAAATCAAAGGGCATCCCGGGCTTAAAATCATTTAAAGCAGTCATTTGCTGCCGTGAATCTGCCAGCGTCAGGAGAAGTTCCGGGATTTTTCCCTTAACAGTGTTGTCAGCAATAAGCCCGATTCCTTCTATTTGGCGAAGTTCGTCCGGAAAAACCTGTGCGTAACAACCAATAGCAGCAACTATCTCTTTTGGGTTCCCACGAATGGCCTTTCGGATCTCCTGCCTCGACTGGTGGCCAGCCTTTTGAGTAACGATGCACGTGTTGACAACCGAAACATCAGCCCTCTCCCCATTGACTGCCTGGTGCCATCCAGCACGAGCCAGTGC
>JAKLQB010000398.1 GCA_022013615.1 Desulfobacterales bacterium
ACGTTCAACTTTTTGAAAACTGTTTGGTTCCCGCTCGTCCGAGTTAGGGATTCAGGAATTAGGTTAATGAGTTTTTTTCATATCTTGAATTCCTCAATTCGCAATTCCTCAATTCCCCAATTCCGGTTTATCCGGGTTAGGACCTTAGGAACAATGAAGCTTGTAATGAGAAAGAGGCATGTATTCTGCTGTTCCATGGCAATTGGCCTGGGGATGTTCCTGGGTACCTGGTTGGGATGTGGCGGCTCACATAGCAGTCTGGTTGAGAAACATGCTGCTAAATCCGACAAAAGCGACAAAATATCCCAGTTCAACGAGCGGTTGTTTGCCTCTGCTCAGATGGATGTCTCCCCCAGTGATGATCTGATTGGTTCTGGAGATTTGCTGCATGTATCCGTGTTTGAGGCCAAAGATCTTGAAACAAAGGTTCGCGTCAATTCACGGGGCTACGTCACCCTTCCGCTCCTAGGACAGGTTCTTGTCAAAGGATTAACAGCCCGGGAAGCTGAAGAGGAAACCGAACATCTGTACCGGAAGCGCTATATTAAGGATCCCCATGTCAGTATATTCGTTGAGGAACGCTTTAGTCAGCGGGTTACCGTTGTGGGCCAGGTGAAGAATCCTGGTACCCATGATTATCTCTCGAAACTGCGGCTCATGGATGTTTTGGCCCTTGTGGGTGGCCTGGCCGATAACGCCGGCAGGACCGTGCAAATTCGCCGTATCGGCAGCATGCCTGACGAACATGGCATGATCTTCGTTGATCTGGATAGGCTCATCAACGAAGGCAGGACTGAGCTTAATATCGAAATCAATGGTGGGGATGTTATTTATGTTCCGGAGGCAGGCGTTTTCTTCGTGGACGGGGCCGTGCGCAGGCCGGGATCATATCATATTAAGCAAAAAATGGTCATGCGAGAAGCTTTGATGGCGGGGGGGGACTTGCCCCTTATGCCAACAAAGACTCCGTTATTCTGATACGGCAAATGGGAAATGGGGATCAAGAGCCCACTGAAATTGACCTCCAAAAGCCGGGTGGATATCAAATGGAAATCAAAGATCGAGATGTTATCATCGCCAAAGACAGCGCCTGGGGAAAACTGGTGCACGGTTCAGGGATAGGCATTGGGTTTCCCGGGTTATTCTCGATCGGTTATAAAAGCCCGGCACAGTAAGGGCCTGCAGCTTTCATCAGTTAACCTTGAACCTTGAACCCGTGAACCCATGAACGGTTACAAACCATTTATCCATAGTTCAAGCAAACCCTTAGGTGCATTCGGGTAAGCGTGACCCATATTTCTAATTCTGAGCCTTAAGTTTTTAGTGTTTGTAGCGCTGGTCATAAAGCTGTAGACATGCTTTCTGAAAAGGAGGACTCCATCCCTGTCCTCATCATGGAAATAACGAATGTCGCGATCCTGATATTTAACCTTTTGAATATAAGTTTCCACATATCCTTTGCTTTTTAAAAAGTTAGACAGTTTCTCCATAATTCTTTTGTCTTTTTCCTCCGAATAAAAAAGGCATACCTTGTGGTTGCTCAATTCTATTTGATCCTGCCTCTTTTTTAAATCATCCACTTCTGTTTGAGGCATCACTGACAATTCACTATTGATTCGTTTTTTCTCACCCGGATCGTTCACTGTTTTGGTTGATTCGTCAACCTTTGATTCAATCTCCTCATTCTCTTGCTGGCCGTGGAATTCTGTTTGGCCCGGTGGTTTTTCCTGCAAGATTTTTACTGCCGGAGCATGCTCCTGTTTTGTGGGATAGCTCCCATCCATAATAGCGCTTTGCTGGAAAAAGAAATCGAAAATAAAACCGGCTATGATCAGAAACAGGACCAGGCCGCCCAGTATGTAAAAGTGCCTGGTAGTACCCCGAAGGCTTTGGCTTTGATGCAGCCCTTCATACCAGGTGCCAAGGGACTGCCTGCTTTGGTCGTATTGCCGGCGTAGAACGGGATCTTTTAGAGTCAGATAGGCCTCGTGTAATTCAAGGAAAGCCTTGCTGCCCCGTTCTCCCAAACTGCTGGTATCAGGGTGCGAATCATGGGCCTTTTTCCGAAAAGCTTTTCTGATTTCACTCTCATTGGCCTGTGGGCTAACCCCAAGAAGCTCATAATAGTCGGCCTGGACCGCGGGGGCTACCGCCAATCCAAGAGAACGGGCAACGGGTTTGAGCTTTTCCCGGAGCCTGTGCAAATTGATGCCCTCTCGACGGCAAACTGTGGTCAACAGCTTGAAAAATTTTTGGTCACCTTTTAGTTCGTCCGTAACAATAACGGAACACAAAATCAAATAGGTTGCATCGCTGGCTACGAATTGAATGTGGGACGGAGTCTCAGGCCTCAGCAAAAGCTGCTGAATAAATCGGGTCAACAGTTTCTCATTGTAGAGAATGCTGTTATGGCTGCTTTTCAAATTTCACCCTAGCCTGGAGAGGCAGGAACAAACTGGCTCAGATTTTCTTGTTTAATAGAAAAGACAGAGCGAAGCGATACCACAAATCGTCAATATTCAATTTGGTTCCGGCGTATCCTGCTTAAGAATTAAAAGATTGAGGGATTTGGAGATTGAGTTTCTTATCTGTGAAATTCTG
>JAKLQB010000399.1 GCA_022013615.1 Desulfobacterales bacterium
CCGCTAATGGCCTGGGTTATGTCTTCCGGACAGATGGGGGCTCCGCGGTTGAATATCAGGATTTTCTGTATTGTATTGGCAAGCTCACGAACGTTGCCCGGCCACGGGTTGCTTTTGAGTATTTTCACGGCTTCTTCAGTTATGCTCGGGTTATCCATTTGTACCTCTACCGCATACCTGGACAGAAAATACGCTGTAAGAAGAGGAATATCAGCCCGTCGCTCGCGGAGCGGGGGGAGCCAGATCGTTACCACCTTCAGCCGATAATAAAGGTCCTCGCGGAAACGGCTTTCAGAAAGGGCTGATTCCAGGTTACGATTCGTGGCCGCAATAATTCGCACATTTACTGGAATGACCTCCCGTCCTCCAAGCCGCTCAATACTTTTCTCCTGGAGCAGCCTTAATATCTTGGCCTGTGTACTGGAGGGCATGTCGCCGATCTCGTCGAGAAAAATGGTTCCACCATTGGCCTGTTCAATCTTTCCCACACGTCGATGAAACGCCCCGGTAAACGCCCCTTTCTCGTACCCAAACAGTTCACTTTCAAGCAGATTCTCCGGGATTGCTACACAGTTGATTACAAGAAACGGCTTACTTGCCCGGGGGCTGTGTTGATAGATGGCCCGGGCTACGAGTTCCTTGCCGGTGCCTGATTCACCCCGTATAAGAACCGTGGCATCGGTAGGAGACACTCGGCCTATCGCTTTGTACACATCCTGCATTGCCTTACTTCGGCCAATTATGGCCTCGTGGGATGCCTTATCAGGCGCGGCGTTCATGTCTACGGGCGATCTCATAAAGCGGCCCGCCTCCAAGGCCTGCCTTATTACGGCAAGCATGTCGGGGACCTCAAATGGCTTGAGGATATAGTCGAAGGCCCCCATCTTGGTTGCTTCGATGGCAGTTTCAGTGGTGCCATACGCGGTCATTATAATTACAGGTAGCTTGGGCTCGATTTTGTGGATAGCATGGAAGGTCTCGAGCCCATTCATTCCAGGCAGCCGCATATCGAGGATAACCAGGTCCGGCACCTTCTCAGTAACAAGATCGAGGCCCAGTTCTCCAGAGGGAGCGCTTTCAACGGAATAGTCTTCTTCCATCAAAAGCCTTTCAAAACTTTTTCTCAACTGGTCGTCATCATCAATGATCAGGATGGTGTTCAAGGTTTCACTCCTTATACAGGAAGTGTAATAACAAATGTGGCCCCCTTTCCTTCCTCGGATGTGAGGTCCAGCCAGCCGCCATGCTCTTCTATGATTCGTGTGGCTATGCTCAGACCCAGGCCTGTCCCTTCGTCTTTAGTGGTGAAAAAGGGCTGAAGGACTTTATCCTGGATCGATTCTGGAATACCAGGGCCGTTGTCAGACAGTCGAATCACCACCACCCGTTCTAATGGCTCTGCGAAGCCTTCTTCCTCATGGATTATGATTGAACCGCCCCCCTCCATGGCCTCGCATGCATTTACAACGAGATTGACAAGCACTTCCTTCAATTGTTCGGGATCAGCCTGTATTTTAGGGAGAGACCGTTGCCGGATGAGCTTGATTTGCACATCATAGGATTGAAGGCGGTGTTGTAACAACTGAATTGTTAAATCCACCACGTCTGATGGGCTGACCCTTTGCATCTTGAGTTTGGGTGGCCGTGAGAACTCAAGGAAGTTTTCAACAATGGTATCAATATGACGAATTTCCTCGGTGATTACCTCAAAGTCCTCTTTCTGGGGAGCAGACAGGTCGAATGCCCGGCTAAGAGAGAACATTCGCATTTTCACAGATGTAAGTGGATTACGAATACTGTGGGCCATGCCAGCGGCCAGCTTTCCCACCATTGCCATCTTCTCTGCCTGTAGAAGGGTCCCACGGCTTTTTTCCAGTTCGAAGTATGTGTGGTCTACATCTTCAATCAGGCCCCTAACGCTACGATGAAGCGCTTTGACTTCATCCCCTGATTGGTGGGAATCTCCTTCCCGGTCTGCCTCCAGTGCCAACCTGCGCACAGGACTTAAGACGTGGACTATCAACACAAAGGCGAGAAGTACGGCCAGGGACAAGGCAGCCAACACAGCCGTACCCGCAATGATCCTTAGATTTTTCGCTTCTGCATGGCTGTTGTACCGGACTCTCGCAATGCCCTCAGTATGGATATTCTTATATTCCTCACACAAATCAAGGATCTTGAAAAATCGGTTGCGCATTTTCTGGTGAAGCCTGGCACCATCTTCACGCTCACCCCTCTTGTAATATGCAATGACCTGATCTTTTAAGGTAATGTACGGGTTGTATTCGGATTCGATCAGGGCAATGGCCTCTTTTTCGCGCTTGTTTTCGGCGAAGGAACGGGCATCATTAAGGCGTTCCCTGAAAATCTGTCGATACTCTCCAAGCTGCCTGAGCCAGTCTGGATCCCCGTCTAAAAAATAATAAGAAACGAAGCCCTTCTGGTTGACAAGCGCTATTTCAAGGGCCTCGGCCGCCTGAAAAGCGGCCACATTTTTGTCAATCATGTGATTCAAAAGACTTTGCATTCGGTATGTGTACCATACCATAACAAAACCGCCCACCATGGTAATGCACACAAGGGCAGTTAAGATCACGTATATGCGGGCGCGGAGGTTGATTTTATTCCACATCTTTCTGTGTTCTTGGCGTTAAGGTCGAATCTCGATTGTAGGATAGAGACCTTTGAGCCTGCCTTTGGGGTAGGGTTGAATTGTATTAAAAGAAATGTCTTGATCCTCTTGGGCATGGCCACGGTTTTTCTTACCGTCAAAATAGGCCCCATTGGCCTCTAAAATATGCTCGATTCGATGTTGGAAGGCTTTTACAAAGTCCAGGCCACTGCCCTGGAAATGCATAGGCCCAAGACTGAATTTACCTTGGATCTCAGAAAAGGATTTAAGAGAAAGCGTATGTGTCTCAAGGTCCCGCCTGTTTCTTATGTAGCCCCAAATTAGATGTCTGGCAGGAATGTCTAAAGGCTCGTCAAGGTCGATAATTGTGTGGGGCATAATGATACTTTCTTTTCCTATTGTCAGGGGGCAATCCCGTTTCCCATAAAGGAAAGCATTAAAACCTACAAACACCTTTTCCCCCAACCGGCCATGGATGATTTTACCGCCATGGGCCGTGACATTGTTCCCTTCCAGACGGGAATCAATGATGTAACAGTTCTCCTGGGCATTGGCCCCTTTTCCTAACCAGGCATTTTCCAAAAATGCCCTTTGTGCCACAAGCACATTTTCATTGATCCGGGTTTTTCCCTTGACAACGGCATAACGATTAAGGGCTGCCCCGCCGGCAACAGAGCCATAAGGCTCAAGATTGACCACTTGGAAGATCCTTTGAAAATCTCCTTTGCGGCTCTCAATAAAATCCATAAAGAGTCCCCGGGGCGATTTACCCGTCTCAAAACGGATGTATTTGTCTAAAACTTCCTTAGAGAATTGATAACTGAAGTCAAATGCATTTTCACTTCGGATCCATATCTTTCCGGGTTCTATCAGGTGATGAAAGAGTTCCCCTACCTGCAGATATGAAAATGTTCCAATGACACAGTCATGGAGTGTGGTGAGGTCCACTGTGCTGAATGGCCCGAGAAAACATCCCTCAATCGGGGAACCATGAATATTGGCATAATGGGTAGAGGCTGTATTCTGGATCAAGAACTCTTCCGGATTCTCAGGATCATGAGAAAAATTATGCACCAGGGTCTTTATGAGGTAACTATCTTTGACCTTTCTGCTAAAAATCCCAATACGCCCGACGAAGCTCCTTTACGTAAGCCAAAAGAG
>JAKLQB010000400.1 GCA_022013615.1 Desulfobacterales bacterium
AACGCAGTAGAAAATGTACCAATATATGGTGCTGGTAATTTGAATATAATAATATTGACAATATTAAGCATAACTCTCTATTATTAAATCAACGTTAGGGTTAACCGTGACCCATGGAACTTTGAACCTGAGCAGTTAGTGTCTGAACGAAAGCTAGGGATTTTTTCCAAGATCAAGTCGAAGATCCCGGACTTTGAGCGGGGGAAGGCGAAAATAAAAGATGATATCGCGCATTCTAAAACATGGTTTCCGTGGTTTTTGCACTGTTCTGCTGGGCATTTCTTGCCTGGGAGTGTCCCAGGCCCAGGAGGCGGAAGAAACCTATTCCATATCCCTGACAAAGACGGCGGGAATAGAAAAGGATCTCTATGAGGTTGATAACAAGAAGGTCCTGACAGAAGAATATACTATAAAAGAGGGGGAATGGGTATGGCAAATCCTGAGACAAAAGGGCCTGTTGGAACAGCGAAATTTGTCTGAAATACTTTCTGTTCTCCAGGCGCTGAACGCATCCTTAGGCAGCCTGGACCTGGTCCATCCGGGAGAGAAAATAATTATACCACTTAAAATTGCCCCAGTCGCAGGGACTTCTGTTATTGCAACCTCTCCCCCACCCGTAAAGGTCTCGCTTGCGGATCTGAAGGATGTAGATCTTGAAAACTACACGGTTGAAACTGGAGACAGCCTAACCCGCATTATCAAAGGACGCTATGATATTCCCAAAGATTATTTATATGGGGAGTATCTTGGAATGATCAAAAAATTAAACCCATCCATCCGGGATTTGAATATCATCCACCCGGGGCAAAAGATCAAACTGCCTGTCTACTCTCCTGAAGTTGTGAGAAAACCCATTAAGATGGCAATGTCACAGGAATCTGAAGAAAAAAAAGAGTATGTGAAAGAAGATAAAACAAAAGGTTCTGTGTCTGATGATCTTGGTGTCATATTTACTGAAATGGGAGAGGAATGGGTTAAAACCGGTGAGCATTTCATCCCGTTAAAGTCAGGCAGTCAGATAGATCTCAAGGCGGTATCTTTTCCCATTCTCAACCTTCAAAACGGTTTGAGGGTGATGGTGGACCTCAACAATAAACTCCCCGATAAGATGGCAAAGCTTATAGAATCAAGCTGGGGAAATTACCGGGTTCTCCATCTTGTGGAAAGCGATAATCTTAGGTCTGCCTTAGACAAGATTTTGGAGGTGTGCAACTACCCCAAGGTATCCAAAATGGGTGAGGCGCTTGAACTGGGGGGAGACATCCCTATTCGGATCACAGCCGACTGGATTGTAAAACTTTCCGAAAAACAATCACATAACAGACCGGGATTTGTAGTCATTAACCTCAATGAAAGCCCTGTCACGAATACACCCTGGATGATTAAAGAATACCTGAATAGTCTGGGAGTAAAAGTCATTGACTACCCACAGGGTGATGCTAAGGGAACAGAGGCGGCGGAAAATGCGGCAACATTAAAGGGGGGAGGAGAACCTGCATCACTCATAAGGGCGTTATTGGACCTCACAGGCCGGTCTTATTCTACCGAGGTGGAGATTCCTGTTTATCAAAGGCAAAAGGCCGGCTTCAAATTGATTATCAAGGCTGACTTCTTCCTGAAGATCAAAGGAAGAGATGCTATCATTGATCTGATCGGTCTGGCCCCGGAAATGATCTCTCTTTTAGAAGACCATAAGTTTTCAGTCCTCTCAATGGCAAACGAAAAAGACCCGTTGGCCATGGTTTCCATGACCCTCGAGTTTCTGGATATTGAATCTCAAAATGGTCCCCATTCCTTTATGGCTGAGAACAGAGATGATTCAAGAAATGTTAAATTGACTTTGCCAGGAGTCGTCTTTCCCGATTCGCGGGGAAATCCGGTTCTTGCGACCCCGCTTATCCTGCCTGAAGAAATTGCGGCATTTTTATCAAAACGAGCCTACAGGATTTTGCCATTATCGTTTTCCTGAGGCTATACACCAAAACTTTATTGAATCCTAACCCGAACGAGCCGGAATCAAATTGAATATTGACTATTGAATATTGACTATTTGTGGAAGTCGCTTCGCTCTGTTGTTTTGAAAAATAAAGGAACATCTCAATAAGCCCGGGCATTCCGACTGCTTCCCCCTTTTGCAAAGGGGGATTGAGGGGGATTTTTTCTAATATAGCCCGAACTTATTGAGAACTTACAAAATAAAATAATAAATAGGTAGAATTCCTTAAATATTCAATCGTTTAAAATAGCGAAATTACACCTTTTAAATTTTTTGCCACAAAATGCACGAAATTGATTATTAAGGGCCTAAGGGCCTAATTGAGCGATGCTCAATAAAACGATTTAGACGGAGGAGAATCAAATGGCTTTGATGACACCGGAACAATTTGAAGACAGCTTGAAAGAAGTTAAACCCCGGATTTTCATGAATGGGAAACGGGTGGAAAATGTCCTGGAGAACCGGAACACCCGAACTGTTGTGGAGGCCAATAAGGCAAGTTATGAATGGGCCCTGGACCCAAGGTACAAGGATATTATGACATGCTATTCACCGCTTATTGATGATGTAGTGAATCGTTATACCTATGTAAGCGCCAGCAATGAGGACCTTGTAAAAAAGGCTGAGGCTGGCACTTTCACCGCAGAGATGCTGGGTACATGCATATACCGTTGCGTGGGATATGATTCCTTCCACTCTCTGGCCAGCACCACCTGGGAGATGGACAGAGATTTGGGAACAGAGTACCGTCCGCGATTTATGAAATACCTGAAGATGGTGCAGACAAAGGATCTTTCCGTGGCCGGTGCATTGACCGAGGCGAGGGGCAGCCGGAGCAAAAAGACCCTGGACTGGAAAGACCCGTATCTCTCGCTAAAGATCGTCGATAAGAACAAGGACGGTATTGTTGTGCGAGGTGCCAAGATTAACATTAGCGGTGCTTATGCAAGCCATGAAATGGTAGTTTTGCCCCAGGCAGCCCATTTCAAGGGCGAAGAAGATTACGCTGTGGCATTTGCTACCCCGGTGGATGCCAAGGGAATCACCTTTGTGTGCCAGTATACCCCCTATTCTGCTGAAAGGGATTTGGCTGACGATATTGAGGAACTGGGAAATCCCGTGTTCGGACAGCGCGAGACAGCCCTTGTGGTCTTTGATGATGTATTTGTTCCCTGGGACCGGGTCTTTCATTGTGGGGAATATCAATATTCCGTAAAATTAGTGACCCGTTTTGCCAGGACCCATCGTATGACCTGCGGCGGAACATGCAAGGTGGGCTTTATGAACCAGATCATTGGGGCATCAAAGCTGATTCAAGAATACAAAGGGTTGGATAAGGCCGCCCATATCAATGAGGAGTTGGCGGAGATGGTGGTTTTGAGAGAGACCGGCAGGGCTTGCGGGATGGCTGCTGCCTACAAAGGAACAGAAGAGCCTGAGGGCTCTGGCGTGTTCCTTCCGGATGAATTGATGGGCAACGTCTCCAAGTTGAATGTATGCAATGCCTTCTGGCGGGTAATGGCACTGGCCGGAGATATAGGCGGAGGTCTGATTGTCACACTGCCCTCCCTCAAGGAACTTAAAAATCCTGAAGTAAAGGATTATGTCGAGGAATTCTATAGCTTTGGGTCTGATGAACCCACAGAAAACATCATGAAGGTACACAAACTCCTGCAGAACTGGACAGCCGGTCTCCACGGCGTGGGCACCTGGCACGGTGCCGGACCTGTTATGGCCCAGAAGATCATGCTTCAAAGGGTCATTGACTATGGACGTGAGAAAGAGCTGGTAAAGCGAACATTGAAACTTAAATGAAAAGAGAAACAAGGTCGAGTTGTCAAATCGTTGAGTCGTCGAGTTGTGAAAAACCATTACTTAAACACTTAACTCAACCACTCAACTTTAGATCACTTTAGACACTTTAGATCACTTGTTTCATGGAGTCGCAGCATGGATCTTCTAAAGGCAATTGAAGAAAGAAGGAGCACACGGGGCTTTCTTGATAAACCCGTGGGCAGGGATACCCTTGAAACACTTCTCCGACTTGCAACACAGGCCCCATCTGCAATAAACCTGCAGCCGTGGGAATTTGTCGTTGTATCGGGTGAAGAGAGGAAGCGGTTGAGCCGGGTTCTGGTAAAAAGGATGAGGGAAAAGAATATCTCATGTGGGCCGGGAGCTACGAGGCCTCTCCCTGAATATTTTGTGGAAAGACAGAAGGAGCTTCTTAATGTGATGCTCCCGCACCTGCCAGAGCAAAAGTCTTTTCAGGATTTTATCAATGAAGGAAGCTGTAATTTCTATGGGGCACCCACTGCAATCATTATTACCATCGACGATGTGTTTTCAAGCGCACGGTTGACAGATATCGGCATTGTTGTGGGTTACCTTGTGCTGGCAGCCCATGACCTTGGGTTAGGGACCTGCCCGATCGGCCTGATCACAGCATTTGATGAGGACATAAAAGAGGAATTGAGCCTCCCTGAAGAGAAGCATGTGGTCATCGGCGTGGCCGTGGGTTACAGGGACCCTGACGCCTCCATTAACCAGCCTAAATCAGAGAGGGCCTCCTTGAACGATATGGTCAAATGGCGGGGGCAGTCCAATGATTGACTATTTTCGATTGACTATTGACTATTAACTTTGATGAACTCGTAAAAAGTCCGAATTTGTGTTTCTTGCGTCCATAACTATTAGATATTCCAATATATAAAATATTCTTTTTGTGTATTTTGTGCCTTTTTGCGGCTATTTCAACTTTAGTCACTTTAGATCACTTTAGTCACTTTAGTTCACTTTGTTTCATCGAATTCTCTGGGGGTAATAGTTTGACTGATGCTCGTGTGGGCGTGGCCTTTTCCTCGGGATTTTTTGGGTTCTTTGCTCATGCAGGATTCCTGGCTGCACAGCGGGAGCTTGGGATTTTGCCGTCGGCATATGCAGGGGCCAGTTCCGGGGCCATTGTCGCTGCAATGGCCGCATGCGGCATGAGCGATCACGCAATAAAGGATATGCTCTTCGGTCTGAAAAAGGAGCACTTCTGGGACCCTGATCCATGGCATTATATCTTGAGAAAGGCCCTGAGCTTATTCAGGGGTTATACGGGGTATCTTAAAGGAGATGGATTTGCCTGCCTTCTAAAGAAACTGCCTGTAATGCAAATCGAGGGATGTGAAAGACCTCTGGCCATTGCAGCCACTAATCTCACTGAGGGAAAGGAGGCCATCTTTACCAGGGGAAACTTGATAAAGGCCATTCAGGCATCCGGTGCTGTTCCGATGCTTTTCAAACCCGTTGAAATTGATGGATCGCTTTACGTGGATGGCGGGATAACCAACAAGTGCCCTTTGAAGGCACTGGCAGATCTCGTGGATCTAAAAACAATTATTGTTCATTTTATTGCGTCTGAAAACATGGAAAAGGGCGTGCATGGTTTCTTAGGCAAGAGAATGACACCCTGGCATATCCAATATCTTGCCGTCAATATTGCCCGGCAGGAGGCATACCAGAGGCAATTGGAGATAGTGCGCATGCGAGGGATTGAGGTTATCGAGGTGAGAACAAATGCGCCAAGCCTGGGACCGGATAAGCTACACAGGGGTCCGGCAGCTTACAATAGCGCCAAAGCTACTGCCTTGGAAGTTTTATCAAACCACTTTCCTCATCATTTAAACAGCAAATCATAGAGCTCCTGAATGGATTCCACTCCACCCAGCTCCATATCCCCGGGTGGGTTAGCTCCCTCAAAGTTGTTGCGGGAAAGTAAGCACCGCGAAAAGCCCAGTTTTTTGGCTTCCCTGATTCTCAGATCCGGCTGGCTGACCCCGCGAATCTCTCCGGCCAGACCCACTTCGCCAAATACTACCAGGTTACGATCTACGGGTCTGTTAAGAAAGCTGGACATCATGGCAGAGACGATACCAAGGTCCGCAGCGGGCTCATCCACCTTTAATCCACCTGCCACATTGACAAAAATATCCTGATCCCCCAGTTCCATTCCTATCCTCTTTCCAAGCACTGCCACCAAAAGCGAAATCCTGTTATGGTCTACTCCAATGGCCGTTCTTCTGGGCATGCCCAGGGGGCTTGGACCCACTAAGGCCTGGATTTCCACAAGTAAGGGTCTGGTTCCTTCAATGCAGGGTATCACGACCGACCCTGGTACATCTTGCGGTCTTTCTTCAAGAAAAATGCGGGATGGATTGCCAACTTCTTCAAGACCGGTGTCTTTCATTTCGAAGACGCCAATTTCATTTGTGGGGCCAAAACGATTTTTTACCGACCTCAATATCCTGAAAACGTGTCCCTTGTCCCCTTCAAAATAAAGGACTGTATCCACCAGATGCTCCAGAACTTTCGGCCCTGCAATTGCGCCGTCTTTGGTTACATGACCGATCAGAAAAATTGGGACACCGGATTGTTTTGCAAAGGTCATCAATCGGGCGGCCACCTCCCTGACCTGCCCAACGCTTCCGGGCGCCGAGGTCATGTCATTGGTATAGACAGTTTGTATTGAGTCTACAGCCACAAGATCAGGTTTAATCGGGGCCAGCTTCTCAAAAAAGTCTTCAATGCAGGTCCCTGCCATAATGTAGAGGTTCTCAGAATGAACCGATAGCCGTTCTGCCCTTAGCTTGATCTGCTGAGGCGATTCTTCTCCGGAAAGATATAAGGTACGACAGGACTGGTGAGAGAGTCTATCGAGTACCTGGAGCATAAGGGTCGACTTTCCGATTCCTGGGTCGCCACCGATCAAAACCAGAGACCCTGGTACCACCCCGCCTCCAAGTGTACGGTCAAATTCAACCATCCCGGTTTTAAGCCTCATCTCCGGGGCAAGGGAAATGGCATCAATGGTCTGGGGCTGGCTCATGGCATAAGACGTTTTCCCTTTGCGCTCGGATTTGACCAGCTCCTCGACCATACTGTTCCACTCGCCGCAGTCAGGGCATCGCCCCAGCCATTTTAGTGCCTGGTACCCGCAGCTCTGGCATACATAAATGGGTTTTTTCTGTTTTGTCATTTCCCGAAACCCCACCATTTTTTCTTTTCAACCTTTTCAGCCACGCCATAGTGCCTGCAAAGATCCGCTAACTCCTTCCGCCATCTGTCGGTTTCCACACGACCCTTTTCAATTTGCCTGTTGGCCGCCCGAACCAGGTACACATCTCTTATCTCGAGTCCAAACATTTTTTCCCTGAATCCTTTGTAGAGGTATTCGGTGCCCCGAATGTAAATGCCATGCAGTTCCCTTACCTCCTGTGTCTTTGGATTGATATCCTTCAGTAAATCAACAAATTGCCTGTAGTGAGGAATGACATCATCCTTCAAAGCTTTATAAACCCTTGCATTAGAGGTGTAATTTTTGCCAGTAACAGAGGCATAGCTTTCAAGTGCCTTTTGTTCCAGTTGTGCGATATCCAGGATATCTTGATTCACGTACTTAACCAAATCCATAGTTGCTCTGTCAGTGGCACAACTCCCCATGAAAACACATATGCCTAAAAAAAAAAGGCAGGATCAGGAGGTTTATGTCACCAATATTATTGACAAATCCTAACCGTCTCACGTCTCTTAAATTGTAAAACTTATTGAGAATAAAAGTTTTTTTTGCCATGTCTGAGTTTTTGCCTCGCCCATGGAATGGAAATGCGCTAAGAGCATAGCGCATAGGGCATGGGGTTTTTTCTCTTTGCACTATGCAATAATTCCCAGTATTCCAATCCCGTCTTGGCGGGATGAGCGAAGCGAACTAGCTTAGATTCTAAATAGTTAGTACTGACCATCTAACAGGGTGGATTTGGCATTTACCATTCATTTGAAATTTGCCTGTCGTAGTGAAACGAAGATCCCGCTGTCGGGGCCCCGTGCAATGTGGCAGCTTTTTCATTGGGCAGCTTTGTCATTTGACATTTAGCCTTATAAACTTGAATATGGCGTAGCCTCTAAACCCTACTCTGGATTTCTATCAGTGATGAAAGGTCTATGTCAATATGAACCCGATAATGGGGCATCAATTTCGCTTATGAGGGCCCTTCAATTTATTTCTTTACTCTTTCTCTGCCAGATAAGCCTTGCGGCCCCGGCCTTTTGCTGGGACAGGCCTTTCAATAATACTGCCAACTGGGGTGGTACCGGTTTAATGGAGATCCCGACGGCCCGGGTTCTTGAAGATGGGGTTATCAGGTTCGGGTACGCCCAGGCCAATCCCTTCAGGTGGTATACAGGGGCCATGGGGCTCTTTCCCGGGCTGGAGTTCAGTGGTCGCTATACTGATATTACGAACATACCATCAGGGCTCGGATCTGGATTTGG
>JAKLQB010000401.1 GCA_022013615.1 Desulfobacterales bacterium
CTTGTATAATAAAATAGGCTTAAAGGTAAAAGTAATACTTATGCCAGTATCACTTTCCTTCTTTGCCTTAATCTTCTTAATATCTCTTCTGTTCCCAGGATATTGATAGCCCGTTTGAGGTTATAGGCCAGAAAGGATAGGGAGATTTCAGCACTAACCGAAACCTTTCTTTTGGTTAGAAAGAAATAGGCACCCCAGCCTCGTTTGATGGTGCCAAAGGGGTGCTCTACAATCATTTGCCGGAGCTTATATTTTTCCATATTCCTTTTGGTTTGTGAATCAATCCGGTCAAGGAAGTCCTGATCAGCATGCCGGCAGATGGTTCTGCCTTTTTTAGCTCTGGTACATCTGGCTTTGAATTCACATTTCTGGCAAGCAGTATAATCTCGGTATTCATAGCCAATTATCTTTCCATCTTTCTTCCTGGCCCGGTAGTAATGGAGTTCCTTTCCAGCTGGACAGAGATAGACATTTTTGGTTGGATCATACTTAAACTGATCAGAATAGAAGGCTGGGTCTTTGGTACCATTGGCATAGGTCTGTTTGGTGATGTAAACGGCGATCCCGTTTTCTGCACATTTCTTTAAGTCTTGGGCCTTGTAATAACCTTTATCTGCTAATACTTCAAATGTTTGGTTCTCAAAGAGCTTTTTTGCTCTTATGGCCATGGGGGCTAGTTGACCCAGGTCATTGGGTTTTTGAGTAACCTTGAAGTCTGCAATTAATTTGTGTTTGGCATCTACCGTGGTTTGAACATTGTAACTTACCTCTACATTATTATTGTTGTTAGCCATCAGCCGGGCATCAGGATCGGTAGTGGAGATCTCATTTTCACCGCTTTGTTTTAGTTTCCTCTGGTACGATTCATACTTTTCTCTGCGGTCTCTTAATTGTTGTATTCTTTCTTCTATTTCTTTAGCATCCAGCTTTCGGTCAGGGGATTCGAGTTGATCATGATGATCCAGTTCTTTGAGATAGCCTTCGATTTTCTCATCAAGGTATTGGAGATGCCTTGCTAATTTTTTAGGGTTATAGTTGTTTTTTTTGGAATTACAGGCCCGGAATTTGGAGCCATCTATGGCCACCAGTTCCTTGCCAAATAATTCCCATTCATCACATAACCTGGTGAAATCTCGGAACACTTTCTTTAGTGTTTGTTTGTTATCTTTCCTGAAATCGGCGATGGTTTTGAAGTCAGGTTTTAGTTTCTTGAGCAGCCAGATGACCTCTAAATTTCTGATAGCTTCCTGTTCCAACCTTCGGGAGGAGCGGATATGGTTAAGGTAGCCATAGAGGTAGAGTTTTAACATATCTTTAGGGTGATAGGGTGGTCTTCCCAGTGAGGGATTAACCGCCCTTTTGAAGCCCAGTCTTTTAAGATCAAGCTGCTCGATATATTCATCGATGATCCGAATGGAATTGTTGTCACTGACATATTCATCTATACTTTCCGGAAAGAGTATGATTTGATTTCTATCTTCACCTGTTATGTACCCCATAAATCCACCTTCTTCTTTATATTTATATGGTTATATTATATCATTTTTGTGGATTTATATTAAGCTAAATGTTATACTTTTCACACAGTCTGCCGTCCCCTGTCACATATTTATCCTTTGTTATATTGCAAGACCTGATCCCCTATTCCTGCCTTAAAGCGCAAGGGTGGACGTCGGCTCCAGCGTGTGTTAGCCCGCCGTTTTCTAAAGCTTTATAGCTCAAATTCAGAATACGTTGGTATAGGGTATTGTGATTCCAAATCTAGCGGAAACTTTTAGAAAAGGCAGCACTTGAGTTTAATCTTACTTACCGCATAAGGGTTAAGGATATATTACCTGAACATCGCATTCGAACGCCTTCGCCACCTTCTCTTTACCGTCCTCTGCTGCCATCACAAACGCGCAGACAGACACGCGGGACGGATTGTCCAGGAGTGCCAGGGGGACCCTAAGTTCCAAGACCTTGCCGTAAGCTATGGTATAGAGGGTAGCAAGAATTTGAGCAGGACCTGTTAAATTATATATATCCATCTGCCCAGTGTATGGAAGGTAGGTCCGCAGGTGGTGCCGTCTTCCCTGACCTGTTTCCAGGTCGAAGAGAAACTGAGGGAAGCTGACACCCCCAATAATGCCCCCGGGTTGGAGGGTGATGGGCGGGTCATAGACCTCGACCATCAGGTAGAGATACTCATCGTCGCGCATCCCATAGAGGGCCTTCAGGTCGATTCCCGGTGCGTCGACTTGCACCCCTCCCGGCGGAGCCGTGGCTATCGGCTGGATGCTCTTCCAATCACCGGGGTTGCCATCTATCTTAATGGTAATGGCATCCAGGATCAGTTCCGTTATGGTTCTGGCACTCCCATAGTCGCCATTGGCGATGGCGCTTCTGGCTTCCGCAAGCCGGGAGCGCAGACTATTATAGTCAAGTTCCCTACCCAGTTTCTGAGACCAGTCCACCGCCTTTTGCGCCTGCGCCACGAGGTGTTGCAGGTCGGCAAGCGCTTTGGCTCTGTCCAGCTTCACGGTCACCACCTTTGACTCTGGGCCAAGATGGGTCTCGAAAGTGTGGAGCAAGCCCTCTACGGTGGTCACCCCGATCGAGTAGGTTCCGCCAAACCCATCGAAGTTCACCTTGCCGTTCGCATCGGCCACTGCGCTGCCATGAGCCCTCCAGGAGTCGAACAGATCCTTCGTAGCGGAATACACTTGTTTTCGTCTGTAGTCGTTGGTCAGGTAATCGGTGCCATTCCCGGTACCTTCGCGTGGGGCCTCTGCATAGTTGTCCGGCTGGTTGTGCATCATCTGCAGTCCAAGGACATAGGGCAGGCCCATCGCGATCCTGGAGACAGAGGTAGCCCATTCCGCCTGGACACTCTGTGTCATGCCCTCATGCCAGTATACATCGGGAGCGGGACCGGTCAGACCGTAATCTTCAGTCCTGGACGGGTAGGATGGCATCTCGGTGATCAGCACAGGGAGGCCGGAAAGGTCATGGTAGGCCTGGATGATTGCGGCCACGGTGGATAGGTCAAGGGGCACATGGCCTACACCACTTTGGAATTCGACCCCGATCCAATCCGGTCGTACCCCACTCTCCAGCACCGACTTCAGGAAGGCGTAGGGGCAGGGCCTGGAGCCGAAATTCAGCGGATTGAGCTGGTAAGGCCCATAATCTGGATCCACTGAGTAGCCGAGCAATATCCCCGAGTCCACCTCTCGCGCCGCCTCGAACACCGTCCGGATCAGTTCTATCAGTTCGTCCGGTTGCACTCCCCAGTCGTAACTGGATTCAAACTGTACATCGACATAGCGGCTCCCTATAATGGTTTGGATGGTTGGCTCCTGCACCACAATCAAGTACTTTACTTTGCCCCTGAAGTGCTCAACTTCCTTCTTCACGTACTCACGCAGGTGCCGCTTAAACTCTGAGAACTCCAAGGTCTTTGCCCAGGCCGGAACGTTGTCGATTCCCAAGAACGAGATATTCGACACCGCTTCCCAGCCTTCAACCCGCGCTCTCTCAAGCGCCGCATCGTGCACCGTGAAATCATAGACCCCTTCTTTGGGGGATACTTGCGCCCAGGTACTAGCCTGATCGTAGAGGAATTCAAAACCCATCTCCTTGCCGGCCTTGAAGCTCGGATAAAGGAATGCACCAAAGGGCAGATAATTACCGTACCCCAGGACGAAATCTGAGCCGCTCTGGCCATAGGTTACCTTTGCCTCGGGAACCGGGTTCCCTACCTCGTCCTGTACTGCGACCGTCAAGTCGTTGTAACGCCTTTCAATACCTACTTCAGCCACTTCCAAGGTCATATGCTCCTTTGCCTTTATGGACAGTTCCAGCACCTTATATGAGAGTAGAGCCCGACTCTTCCCATCGGCCTGGCCTCCTCTGGCTTCGTTTAGATAGTCGCTTGCCTGGCTCAGCCAGTCCTCCACATCAGTTGAGAGATGGTATCTCTGTACTTCGTAGCTCGACTTTCTCTCTACGGCTCGCCTGTACTCGGTCTCGGCAAACTCGTAGACAATGTTGAGAGGTAGGACCTTCCCTTCCTTCAGGTTATATCCTTGCCCTCTGTTGTCGGCTCGAAGAGGGATAGTGCCTATGTTAGGCACGGGCCACAGCATCATGAGGTAGACCGCCTCCCCTGGCGGAACAGCAAAATAAGGCTCCCACTGGCTATATACCTTTTTCGGGTGCCAGGCGGCCCTCAACATTCCGATGCTGCGCCCTGCGGGCAAGGGAAGGCTGGAGCTGTCCATGGGGAACGCGCCAAAAATCCCCTCAAACCCCCAAAAAGGAGGGTTGAGCTGAGAATATAGGTCACCCATCTGAAGCCTGTTGCCCTCGGGGCTGTAGGCCCGTATCCATAGGGCTGCGGCGGGGGGTAAGACGAAGTCGACCTCAACCTTGTCTCTCGTAGGGATTATCGTTTTCGTGAGTCCGAAATACCTCGAAACCCGAAAGCCTCCCTTTATCTCGACGTAATGTTGTGGGCTACTAACGTGAGGAGTTATCGACACCGAAAATCTTTCTCTTCCTGGGATCGTGAGCTCAAAATATCCTTTCTCAGTCGTGTAACCGTTACCTATCTCTTTCCATTCCTGGTCTATTACTCTGACGCCCGAAGGAATGGGATTACCCGACTGGTCTTTTACCCATCCATGTAGCTTTATAGTAGATGGGGACGTAGGTATTTCAGGTTTTTCCCACTTTTTTACCTTTTCTAAGATTTCTAAAGTAAATCCATTATTATAGACTTCTTTTGCAAAGTTCTTTTGTTTTTCTTCTGACAAATCTTGTAATATACCAACGACTTATTTTTTATTCTTTTTAAGTTTTTTTTGAAAAGTAAGATAAATATTGAATATCGTGGGAAACTTTCCTTTAATATAATCTTTTACATCAATTGTCTCTGAAGCAAAAATTAAAGTTGAAAAAACAATTAAAATACTCGCTACAATTAATAAGATAGAAACATTCTTTTTCA
>JAKLQB010000402.1 GCA_022013615.1 Desulfobacterales bacterium
ATATTTTCCTTACTCAGTGGGAGTGAAAAACGTTCTTAACTTTGCCGACCGCATGAAGCACTTACCTGCCTTTGTAGCAAGCAAAGAGGGAGGAAACGGCTTTGCGGAAATTGCTGAATACATACTACGAGGGAAATAGGAATCAGGTATAACCCTGATTGATAGATGCTCAATCACGTGGTATTGGGTATTGGTTACCTGGTATTGGTTTTAAGGTTTTTCACGTCTTATCTTATATTACTTCCCTGATAGAGATATAAAAAATGAAAAATATTCCTCTAAACCAGTACCCAGTACCGGATACCAAGTACCACCTCAATTGAGGTTTACTCAATTGAGGTTATATTCTCTCCAACGATGCCACCCGTCGTGACATCTTTGCTGATCCAACCGTAACTGCCGTTGATCTTGACTCGGTACCAAATTTGGGTCATCATCCCGTTCTTAACCGATTGCTTTTCAAAGATCTGTACGTTCTTACCAGCAGGGATACTTCCAAGAATAGAGCCTTTGATTGGAAAACTAAGAACAGGTGCTGAACCTGTCTTATCGATCGTTAAAAATTGCTCTTCCTTTTCTTTCTTCCTTTCATTCGCCTCAAGTTTAGCTTGATAGGAGGCGACCTTTTTCTTGTACTTTTGATTGTTCGGCTCTAACGCTAACAACTGTTTATAAATGTTTAGATTGTCCAATACCCTGGATACCAGGATGGATTTGGCCTTCTTTTCAAGCTCCGCAATTTCGATATTTTTCTTAATGTCCTCTACATTCTTATAATCCAGATTATTGTATTTTTGAAACAGATCAAGTTCTCTCGATGCTTCGTCGTGCTTCTTTTCATTATGCAAGGCCATCAGTTCCATATGTTGAGTTTCAATTGTCTCGAGGAACTTTTCTTTTGGTTTCTTTGTTTCTGGAACCGATATTCTATCATCGTCCAACCTTTTGTCCGAAACCGGAGCAGTATTTTGCTTCTCTGCACTGTCTTTTATCCGGGATCCTTTTTCAAAGAAATCCGAGGTTTTCCCCATAAAAACCAAGAGGATAATAATGATAAGTACAAAGCCGAGGAAACCAACCTTCTCATTAACTGAATTGGCCTTTCTTTCCAACGGGTCACCACAATCGGTACATTCGTTAGCCTTCTTATGGATTAATTGATCGCCGTTTTCCTTATAATTTGCTGAAAACATTAGACTTTCTCCTTGGAGAACGAATTATATCCAGCTCATTGATTATCGATAAATGACTGTCTTCCCAGACTTCCAACAGAACAAACCGCTCCTCTACTCTCATCTTTGCCATCCGAATAAGGTTCAAAATATTATATCGGCAAGGAACAGAAATTACTTGAATTTAAGTTGTTTTGGAACCTATGTTACCCTTTAGTCTCCCTTTACTGTATGCTAAATCCGAGAACAAAAATATGAAGTTGTTTTTGAGTGAACCCTTAACTCAAAAGTCAGGCCACAGCACTTTCTTTGATAACAAAGTCAGTGTCGGGACAAACTGCATGCAAAAGCTCGTTGAGCTTTTCGACTGTCGGATCTGAGCGACCCTGTTCATAGCGGGCATAGGCATTACGAGATGATGCGCCAAGACGTTCTGCTGCTTGCGAAAGCGAAAGGCCACTTAGCTCACGTTTGCGCTTCAGAAGAAGAATAATCAAAGGCTTCTGATCTGTTGAGCCCACTTCAAATTCGCCACCAGAACCCGAGAACACTTCAACTCGAAATCCTTCTTTATTAGCCATGGTTTCAACCATGTCCGCAGCCATCTCAAGGGCTTCCTTGCGTGTATGCCCTTGAGTCATGGCATCAAGAATCGGGATTTCAGCCAGCCAAAACCTGCCATCCTTATAAATTTTCCCCGAAAATCTCATAGTTTTCCCCCTTTCTTAGCCTTACGCAGTATTGAGCTAACAAGCTTCTCGTTGATTTCAGTATGCCTCGGAATTGGCTCCTGCCTGTCGCCATCAGTCCACACATCATGCCTTCCGCCATGACGAAGAAACCACCAGCCCATTCCCTTCAAAGTCTTCTCCAAGTCTTTTCGCTTCATGATACAATCGTACACGTATCAGTGTACGATGTCAAGGCCAATGATGACTCCGTTGCAATTTAAACTGCTGATAAACGGCATCCGCCTGCAAAGTATTCCGAAGATGCTGGAAATTCCGAAGGGAAAAGATGAGAAGGACTGGGATCAGATGAGTCTGATGAAGCTCAGAGGATTTTTTGAGGTAAAGACACCTTCTATCATGTGTACATAAAAATGGTTTTTAACCACCAGGTTGTTTTAGAACTGATATTCCCTTTCACATATTTAATTGGGGCGTGCCAGATATCTCCAGGTATGTAATGCCGTTTCGCACTTGCCATGCGCAGTAGCTAAAATCGCTTTTTTTGCCCCTGAAAAAACTTTTTTAGGGCCAATTACGTTATCAAAATAGACCCTCCCCTTAAAATCGCTTATTAACTTGAGTCTATCAGATAATCTTGCCACACCCAATTTTGGTCTTTCGTGTTTATCGATGTTCTGTGTCCGACCGAAGGCATACCAGAGTTCATGATCCATCTTTCCCTTTTCTCGGTCCCTCAATTCCTTTTCATGTAACTTCAGGTATTCCCAAATCTTTGGATATTGTTCATCTAACTCTTGAGATTCTATGAGTCTGGGTCCTTTTTCTTCCAAAATATAAGGGAAAATAAGAAGTTTGTCTGTTTCTGGGTGAGCATACCGATCTATATCTTCCCCTGAAACAAGGGCCTTCAATAGTCCTGGTTCCAATAGCACTTCTTCCTTAATGGAATGGGAATAAGCCCTTACAAACCCATTTCTAACACCAAGCTTTTTGAGTATGTATATATGGTCAGCGCTTGTTTGAAGCCCAACGATTATTTTTTCCACAATACTTCCAAGGGATTCAGAATTAGAATCTAACTTATCAACAATAGCCTTTTCTTTCCTGGAAAGAAGAAGCCAAGGATCTTTTCCGATTTTATCTGGTAACTCTTTTAAAAAAGAAACACCTTTTCCGGAAAGATATCTCTCTATCTCTTTCTGGCTCGTTAACCTCGGTAGCTTTAAAAAGTTAAAGCATTCAGAAGGTTCTCGAAGAAAAAGGAGGCAAGTGTAGGTTGTTTGTCCCGGAAAGAGCTGGTTGTCTCCGAAGTCTACGACCTTATAAAGTGTCCTTTTCCCTGATATTAAGCCTCTAAGGCCCTGCCCAAAATCAAGGTGCATGAATTTATTAGGCAAGATGTAACAAAAGACCCCCATTTTCCTCGTTAGTTCTGAGCCCTTTTCCACAAAGAGTATGTAAAGATCATA
>JAKLQB010000403.1 GCA_022013615.1 Desulfobacterales bacterium
GTGGTGCATGATAGCCCGCCGGCAGAACTCCCGTCAGGCACCTACCCCATTTTGCTGAGCACGGGAAGGATTTTGGAGCATTGGCATACAGGGAGCATGAGCCACCGTTCCCGTGTTCTGGAAAGTCTGGTCCCCGAAAGTAGTGTTGAGATCAGCCCGGAGGATGCAGCCCGGCTGGGCATCGATGAGGGAGACGAGATCTACTTGAGTTCTCGAAGAGGTAGAGTACAGACTAAGGTTAGAAAGACTAATCGGGTAAAACCGGGCGAGGCATTTATGGCGTTTCACTGGAGTGAGGCCCCGGCGAACATGCTGACAAATCCAGTTGTGGACCCGTTGGCCAAAATTCCCGAGTACAAGGTCTCCTCGGTAAAAGCAATCCTTGCGGTGCTGGAAAGGGCGGCAGAGGATAACGTCTTCCTATCGGCCCTTGCTGAGAACCCCGCAGGGGCATTAAAATCTTACGGTCTTACTTCAGAGCATTGGGAAGCGTTGGCCTCTGGAGATATATCATCGATCGAAACGTGGATCGGGCCTTTGGAGGAACGACTTAAGGTTTGGGTAAAGGAACGGTTAGCCAAGGAGGCGTGGTCGAGGGGATAATCGGATTTCTTTGCAATAAGTCAATGCTTAAACGCCCTCTGACCCGTGAATACCATGGTCACCTGGGGATCTGCCTCGTTGCAGGCCTCGATCACCTCGAAGTCCCTCATAGATCCACCAGGCTGCACAATGGCCTTTATGCCTTCCCGAATGGCCACATCCACACCATCCCTGAAAGGAAAGAAGGCATCGGAGACCATGCAGGACCCGATGAGCCCGCCCTTTGCCTCCTTTGTTTTACGATCGATTTCACCAAGGAGTTCCCGGTCTTTCAGGCCTTTCTCAATGGCCAGTTCCAGCTCCTTGTAAGGGACCCTGTGCTCCTTGAAACAGATCGCATCCGCATACTTGGTGTATGCCTTGAAAATACCGATTTCAGCCACACCGACCCTGTCCTGTTCGCCGGTTCCGATCCCCACGGTCACACCATCTTTCACATAGATAACAGAGTTAGAGGTAACACCCTGCTCCACCTGCCAGCCAAACAGCATATCCGCATACTCGTTCTCTGTGGGCTTACGCTCAATGCTGTAAGTCTTGTCCTTGTGCTCGGCGGTGGCTACAGTAAAGTCCTCAGAAGTCTTGATCCGGTTTACCGGGGACTGCTGAACCACAATCCCACCGTCAATCAGGCTCTTGAAGTCCACAAATCTCATATTTGTATATTCGGAAAGCCGATCCATCCGGCTGATACGTATGACCCGCAGATTGGCCCTTTTGGATAGGATGCCTATTGTCCCCTCTTCAAAGTCAGGTGCTGCCACCACTTCCAGGTAGTTCCTGGAAACCATTTCAGCGGTTGCCAGATCCAGGGAGCGATTAAAAAGGGCACACCCCCCAAAAGCGGCAATCCGATCTGCCATATTGGCTTTGTCATATGCTTCAGACAGGGATGATGCATAAGCAACACCACACGGATTGTTATGTTTGATAATCACCACGGCCGGATCGGCCGTGAGATATTTCATAATATTAAGGGCATTGTCCACGTCCGTCAGGTTGATCTTGCCCGGATGCTTTCCGCTCTGGATCATGTCTTCTTCGGAAATAGCCGAAACCAGACCACGCCCGGAGTCGATGAACTGACACTTACCCAAGGCCAGGTTACCGTTTACGAGTTCGTACAGGGCAGCCTCCTGGCCCGGGTTCTCACCGTAACGAAGCCCTTTTTCAATTGTTTCACCTGTCTTCTCATCCTTTATTCTCCAAGATCTTTTCTGATAACGAAGGACCTGGCCACCAAAGGAAATAGTTATCTCAGCAGGAAAATGGTCGTCCATTACGGTTCGATACATTTTTTTCAGATCTTCAGTCATATCTTCATCCATCCTTGTCA
>JAKLQB010000002.1 GCA_022013615.1 Desulfobacterales bacterium
TGAAAGGGTAGAGAAAGGCAAGAGCTGCAGGGTGGAGACCAAGAGAAAGCTTATCCTTGCTCTCGGGTATGGTCTTTCTGACAAAAACAAGATGTTTCCTGAAGAGCAACTATCTTGATGAGGAGCTTGGTAAAAAAGCTTCTCGGGTGTGCGTGAATCTCAAGTCCGGGCAATTTCCTAACCAAAATAGAGAGGCTTGCACCGGGAAGAAAACGGCATCGTGGGAAGCCTTTATTTGGATGAACGAGGTAGATGATTAACGATCAGCCTAACTTTTTTCTAAAGAATTTACCTGTAAACACCAGTAACCTTTTACTAACCTTAACCCCTGCCCCTGAGTTAACCTCCTTTCTCAGGGGCTTTTTTTGCACTATCGGAGGCTGTCTGATCAAAGGAGCCAGTCAATTAGATTAATAGATAGTGTCCATCCAGAATGTAACTCCTATTGATTAGTTTAAGCATCATTTAAGAATCAATACCTTGCAGCCGTTATTAAGAACTGAACCTTTATAATTTTTGAAAGGAGAAACCATGCTCGGAAAATCCAAAAGCGATACACCAAAGTTTGAGGAATTCAAGACCGAAGAAACCCCCATAACGCCAACAAACAGGCCAGCCTCCGCGTCGGCAAAGACATTAATTGGAGAGCATATTTCAATCAATGGCGACATCCGAGGCGAAGGAGACCTGGTCATTGAAGGCTCAGTGAAGGGCAGTGTTATGCTGGAGAAGTACCATCTCACCGTGGGTCCCAAGGGCCAGGTGGATGCCGAAATCAACGCCGGCAATGTGACAGTCAGCGGCCGACTGACTGGAAACATCACGGCCCTGGATAAAGTCGCTATTACCAAGGATGCGGACTTCACCGGCGTTATCAAGGCCAAACGCATCTCAATAGAAGACGGGGCTTATCTCAAGGCGGCCATTGAACTTGAACGAGAACCCCAGATCAAAGCGGTGCCTATAGTTAAATCGACGAAAGACAAGGCATCCGAATTTCAAAAAGAACCATTCCATCTGCCCAGCGAAGCAGGCAAGGGGAAGTGACTTTTGATCACCTCTTCTGACCGAGACATCTAAGTTCGGGACCTTGAATACAGTAAGGGTTACCATTACGTTCATTCAAATACGGGAAAATTCTCCTGAGAAAATTGGAGCAGGAGGTTGAAAAATGAGACTCTTCTGGAAAGGGATAGCCAACCTTCTGATTGTTCTCGTATTTTACAGTATTGCATCGATCGGTACGGCATTGGCCACAGGGTCCGGGCAGGAGAATGACCGCGGTATTTTCCTCACGCTGTATAAAGAAAAACACCAGAATGCGTTTCACATGCTCATTCCTAAAGGCTGGAAAGCCGAGGGAGGTATGATTCCGAGCGGCGTGTCGTGGAATGTAGTGGATCTCGTTGAAAATAATATCCGATTCCGTGTGACCAGCCCGGACGGAAAGAGCTTCTTCGGGTGGTATCCACGGTTCTATTTTCAGGACCCACAAGTCATTATACAGTCCAGCGGGGGCATGCTGAAGCCGCAAATCGGTCAAACCTTGAATGGCTGCTGGATTTATCCTTACCTGGATGTGGCCCACTACGCGCAGTATATTGTCTTTAATCAGTTTGCTGCCAATGAGTTTCAAAACCCACACATCATCGGCAATGCAGTTGTGGCTCCTGAATTGAAAGCCTTGGTCCCTCAAGCGGCCACGCGTTCGGATTACGGTTACATCAACTTTGAGTGCACTGTAAGAGGTGCACCCATGTACGGTCGAATATACACGATAAATTATGACCTTCAGGGTATTATCTGGTCCACCGTAGGGACGTTCGGGCTGCTTGCTCCTAAGTCTCGCTGGAAGCAGGACGAACGTATCATGGAAATGTGCATTCGCTCTTTCAGGCTTAATCCCCAGTGGGTTCAACGGGCTTCTGCAGCAGCTCGGCAGCGGGCCGAAGGATACAACAAGGTCATCCAGGATATGCACCGAATTGACAGCGAGATAAACCGCAGCCGAAGTCAGACCCGGAGTGACATACAGGAAGAGTTTTATAAGGTCATCACCGAGCAAATCGAAACCCATGACCCTGAGACGGGTAAGACGAAATACCTGCCCATGTATAACCATGCCTACACGGATGGACGGGGCAATTACTTCATGCGAGACTACGATGACGGGACGCTTCCGTTTGAAAATGCCTCGGAATGGCGGAATTTGAAGATCATCAACCGGAATGATCCGAATTATAAACCCTTGAAATAGGGCTGGATGAGAATTTTTCATTTTGTTTGAAGTGCCTAAAGAGGGTCATCACCTGCATTTCCTGCCCGCACTGGGTAAATCACTCGGCATATTATGGCTAAAGCAGAGGATGGAGAATTTAAGCCGAAACAAGACACTCGTTAATAGGCACTTATTCTCCATTTCTGCCACCACGTATTAGTGTGATATTCCTGTTCTTCTGAGCTCATTAAGGGCTCGTTCAGGACCTGCTTCACGCCATTAATCCGATCATCGGTAAAGCTCCTAAAACAAATTTTTCTTGACTTTTCTCTTCTAAAGGCGTTTCATACTAATAAGATTTTCCCTTCAATCCTTTAACCTCAATTTTGGGGTTGCACTATGGAGTATCCTCTAAAAATGTGCATACCTTGCTCCTGACAGGACCTCGGTCAGTCTCCTCGACTCTTCTGTTGGGAGCCCAAATACCTTCATTTTTTAAAATCATCGATTAACTCAACTGCCCCAACACTTTTTGGGCCTTTCTGCCTTTGTATTTCGGGTTTCCATTAGCCCAGAATCGAAAGGAGGGGTAAATATGGCACTCAGTTCTGATTATTTTGAAAGGAAAGCAACGAACTTTATGAGTTAACATTTTTAGAAAGGAGAAAATCATGAAAAAAGAAATCATGAACTACGAAACCCTTTTGAA
>JAKLQB010000404.1 GCA_022013615.1 Desulfobacterales bacterium
CCCCAAAATGGTTGTCAGAGAAGGGCAGGCTGTAAAGATCCCCACTGGCGGGATGTTACCTGAAGGTGCAGATGGTGTGGTTATGGTGGAGTATTGTCATCTCCTGGATGAAACCACACTTGAAGCCAGTCGGGCCATATCTCCCCTTGAGAATGTCATTCAGCCTGGAGATGATTTCAAAGCAGGGGCCACCGTCCTCAAAAGGGGGCACAGATTACGTCCCCAGGACCTGGGGGTGATGGCAGGACTTGGTCAATCAGAGGTCTCTGTTTACAGAAGACCCAGGGTGTCCATCATATCCACTGGCGATGAAATCGCGTCCATCGATGATCCGGCCCGGCCTGGACAGGTCAGGGATATCAACCGGTATACACTGGGCGCATTCTGCCATCGGCTTGGGGCAGAACCAGTTTACTCGGGCCTGTGTTCGGACGATTTTGACTCCCTGAAAGAAATGGTTGAAAAATCCCTCAGACTTGCGGATACAGTCTGGATATCTGGTGGGAGTTCCGTGGGAACAAAAGACCTTACCCTTAAAATCTTTGAAACAGTAAAGGATTTTGAACTTTTGGTACATGGCATTTCCATCAGCCCCGGTAAACCAACCATCATTGGAAGAGCCGGCCCCATACCAGTAATCGGCTTGCCGGGCCATGTGGCTTCGGCCCTGATAGTTGCGGAGATCTTTTTAACACGATTGATTACAAGGCTTTCAGGCCAGTTAGATTCCTTTGGTGGGCTTAAAGCCCAGGTCGAGGCCGAACTGACCCGGAACATTGAATCGGCGAGTGGCCGGGAGGATTATATTCGCGTAAGGCTGTTCAGAGATGGAAAGGCCTTGTTTGCCCAACCGGTCTTCGGTAAATCCGGCCTGATTTCAACCCTTGTTGAAGCCGATGGCCTTATCAAAATAGGCATGAATACGGAAGGGCTTTATCAAGGTCAGAAGGTGACGGTAGTGTTTCTGTAAGTATTATTGTTTGATGTGTGTTTCGGAGGTACACGGTGAAAAGACAGGTCTATCTCTCAATGAAACCCCTCCAGGAGGCTAAAGAATTATTTTTTTCCCGATTTGGCCGGGATAAACGGACGGATATGGAGACGATCAGTATCGAGGATGCTTTGGGCCGCATCATTGTGGAACCTGTTTTCGCAAAACGATCTTGTCCCTCTTTTCATTCCGCAGCTATGGACGGCATCGCTGTCCGGGCAGAAGAGACCTATGGGACGACGGAAAAATATCCCAGGACCCTGAAGGTCGGCCGTGACGCCGTGTGGATAAACACGGGTCAGCCCCTCCCTGAGTCATTTAATGCGGTGATTATGGTGGAGAAAATCCATCAGTTGGATAAAAACCATCTGGAAATCCGGTCCTCTGCCTATCCCTGGCAACATGTCCGAAAGGTGGGTGAGGACATAGTGGCAACCCAGCTACTGCTTGCGCAAAGCCACAGAATCCGCCCATTTGACGTGGGGGCGCTCGTAGGCGCTGGTGTTTTTTCAATTAAAGTCTGGGAAAAACCCCGTGTGGCAATTATCCCAACAGGCACAGAGCTAATCCACTATAGGGATGTTGAAGAGAAAGACACCTTAAAACAAAACAAGATTATTGAATACAATTCTTTGGTGCTGGCAGGACTTGTTCGGGATTGCAATGGTATTCCGATAGTTTATGGTATTGTGCCGGATGTTGAGGAAAACATACGAGAGGCCTTGAAAAAAGCCATTGAATCCGAAGCCCATGTGGTCATTATAAACGCAGGGTCCTCTGCAGGGAGCAAAGACTTTACAGCCAGCATCATCAATGAAATGGGGGAAGTGCTGGTGCACGGTGTTGGGATGATGCCGGGGAAACCCACCATATTGGGTATAGTGAAGGATAAGCCTGTTGTCGGTAATCCCGGGTATGCTGTTTCTTCAACGCTTTCTTTCGAGCAGTTTGTAAAACCCCTCCTTTACAGGCTTCAGGGTCAGCAACCCCCTAAACCTCACACCGTTAAGGTACAGCCCTCCCGGGATATCCCATCCAAGCTGGGAATAGAGGAGTTTTTGCGGGTTAATATCGGCAAGGTGGGCCCGAAATTTGTTGCCACGCCACTGCCAAGGGCCGCTGGCTCTATAACTACTCTTACAAGAGCCGAAGGCATTATCCGTATTCCGGCATTGTCAGAGGGCATCTCGCAAAACGAGGAAATCGAGGCAGAACTCCTTGTGGAGGAGGAAGACCTCAATAATACCGTTGTCATTATCGGAAGCCACGATATTAACATTGATATCCTGGCGGACGAGATCCGCGGGCAAGGACACAATATTCGCATTTCATCCGGAAATGTGGGCAGCCTTGGCGGTTTGATCGCCCTCAAGAAAGGGACTTGCCACATGGCAGGTTCGCACCTTTTGGATGCGGAGTCCGGGCAATACAATATTTCCTACATCAAAAGATATTTGAAAGGAGTGCGCATCAGTCTGTTTCA
>JAKLQB010000405.1 GCA_022013615.1 Desulfobacterales bacterium
CAAAACAATGGCTTTGATCGCGCCTTTCCGCGCCCTTCGATATAATCCGGCCAAGATCCAGCTCTCCGGCCAGCAAATCAGGATCCATGTTCCATGATTCCCGATCACAGTCAATAAATACAGGCGTAGCCCCCTCAAAAACCACCGGAGTTACGCTCCCGATAAACGTCAACGTCGAGGTAAACACCTCATCACCAGGACCAACCCCCAAATGCCGTAGCCCTAAATGCATTGCGGCGGTCCCACTGGAAACCGCTGCTGAATACTTTATGCCAACATATTCTGAGAACTCTTTTTCAAAGGCATCCACCTGTGGGCCAAGCGGGGCAATATAATTGCTGGCGAACGCTTCCTCAATAAACCGAAGCTCTTCACCGCCCATGTGGGGAGGGGAAAGAAATGTGCGCCTTTTCTCCATACCTCTTATCCCAAGAAATGTTTTATGAAATGTAATACGTCACTCATGTTTCTCTCTTGGGAATCCTCGACTCTGTTTTCTATATGCCTATGATGGGGAAAGGTTTTCACAACCTTGTGATGAGGAGCATTGTCCCACCCTATGATTACTGTTTCGTCCGATCTCAACCAGTAGTAACTGTAAGCATCCATTTCCCCTTTGACCCAAACTTCCCTGGCCCATAGCATAGACCCATCGAACAACCTGAGTTTTACTTTTAACCTGGAGACCAGATTTTTCTTAGCAATCTCCAGGTCTTCCATGGCTTCGATAATATCCGCATACGTATCTACCGTGTTTCTCAAGGTATCTTGCATCATTTGCCCATCAAAAAGGATATTTTCTTAATTCGATTTGATAAGTCCTCCGCTGCTTTGATCAAATAGGTCCATTCAATCCAATCATCATGCCCCTGCACGGTATCCGGGATATCTGGCAGAAACCCTTCATATGACGCCTTGTATTTGCGCTCAAAAAAAGTAATCTTCTCTTTCAGCTCTTCTAATTGCATTTTATTGTAAGACATCCGCTTAAATGCAACCTCTTTCAGCGCCTCAACATAAATTGCCTTACCGGTTTCGGGCACGAGATCCTTCAAATCCTTCGGTACTTCGATTGTTATCTCCGGCATCTATCTATCACCTCCTTTCAGACTCGTGTAGATCCGCATATGGTGTTCCTCAGCCCAACTCAGTAATTGAAAAGGGACGCCCCTCCAGAGAATACCAGACACCAAAACATCTGTACCTAAATCCTGCAAGCGTCGCTTTTGCCGAAGATACAAGGCATCAAGCGCGCAGTCCCGCCGGCGGCGGGATAAAAGAGGCGCTCCCGAAGGGTTCAGTATTTCCGAAATAAATAGTCAAAAGTCTTTATTTTTATGCAGCATTAGGATGTCACCATGCCCACGTTTGTCGATCTAATATATCTGTGGACCCAGTTAAATCATGTAACTTTATAATCAGAATTCCAATCCTGACCCGTTTTCAGCTTTTTCGACAAGGCCTTTGCAAGGTTGACCAGCTTGTTTTCAACGGCATAATGCCGTGTATCAAAGTCATCGAATATGTCCTTTGAAATCTCCTGTGACTTGAGCAGGGCATACATCTGTGAATAATTCTCACCACAGGACCCCAGCGCCACATTAACGAACTGAATATACTCCTTAATCGATTTCCGGCAATACCCTTTTTACCCTGTTTACCCCGTAGCTTCGGGAAATGGTACTGGGGTTAAATAAGATTTGAGCCTATTATGTAAAAACTGTTTTCCGAGGTATGTTTTTAAATATTTCTCTCGCTTTGTTGCATCTGCCTGCATTAAACAAGCCTCATAGTATATCAGCACCAAGGGTCTTCTGTCCTTTGTCGATTCAACATGCCCCTTGCAATGCTCCTCAAATCTTAGCTTGAGGTCTTTTGTAAAACCTACGTAGAAGTTACCATCCATCTCACTTTGAAGCACGTATGTGTAATACAACAGCACTCCCCTCAAGCTATTTAAACAGGGCAGCCAGGTTCGAAGAAATAGAAAAAGCTGAATCCAAAACCTGATCCCTTATTTTAAAAACAATTCCCCTCACTTCACCCAAAACTTTCTTTTCAAACACATAAAGGTCAACCGCTTCCCTCCAGATATTCAGCTTCCGAAACCCTCGATTCAGATTCTTATCCCTCTCCAAAACCTCATCATCCATCAAATTTTCCCCACCCATATTTTTTCACCCTAATCATCCAACACTGAAGGTGTCATCCGAATCATCCGTCCGTTCAGGGACTCATCCTGAAACCGTAAGGTTTTCATCCCATTCGCAAAGCGAATCATCCTATTCATCCAGCGAAGCCATCCATCCCAAAGGGATTCATCCATATTCCAGCTTTTTCGATCACAGTCAATAAACACCGGACCGGCCCCTTCAAACACCACCGGCGTCGCACGCCCTATGAAGTTACTTAGCCGTAAGTCCCATCCAAAACCGGCACACTAATCATCTGCTCAATAAATTCCTTATTGTCGATCTTTTGAAATAAAATCTCACTGATTTCAGGAGAAAGAACCTTCTCCCCGCAGGAGGAACATTCTTCATAAGATACATCCCTTACAAGATATAGTTTTCCTCCAATCCTGAGATCAATTTCTCCCTTTTTCCTTACC
The DNA here is from genome assembly GCA_022013615.1 of Desulfobacterales bacterium. The sequence goes on from JAKLQB010000405.1 coordinate 2,612, forward strand.
ATCTCATGATGACAAGCAGCACATTTCATGATGTTATTCGCCTCCTTTTAAATTCTTTATCCCACTTATCCGGATCCAAAGTTGATGGATTCGTAAAAAGTCAAAATTTACAGGATTCTCCAATTCAATATTCTCACAACAAGCTTAAATAATTCGTAATTCCTGAATCCCTAAATTCCTAAATACATGTAAAAAGGACTTTTTACATGGCCGTCAAAGTTGGGTCATATGCAGTAATAATCCAAACAGGGTCAATAGAACACTGCACATGAAATACTTTTCCTTCTCGGCTAACTCCCCAGATAAGGCAACTCGGTCCATATTTATCCTCTGGATATCCCTCTATGATCTCCCCTGATAATATAGCATACTTCACTTCCTTAGGCGAGATATGACGTTCCACGCATCGTTCGAAACCATGTATAGTAAAACGATAATTTCCTGCCTTAACCTGCTTTTTGATCCTTTCGATCATTGAGATAGATCCCTCATACCCCTATTTTATCCCGTCTTTCGTCGTCAAGCCACCATCTTCTGTCTTTTTTCCTTTTCGGCTTGGCGAGAGAATAATAAGGTACTATATTAGTCCCTCATTCCCCATGCAATTCTATGGTGTCTGCCCGTCAGGGCTTGGCTCTGTGCTGATCCTTCACCTGTCGAAGCGAAGCGTAGATCCCGTTATCGGGGCCCCGCCTGCCCTGTGAAATTCATGACTATGAGGAGCGCAGCGTATTTCACTGGGGCGCCCCCTGACCTCGGACTTCTGACCTCCGATCTCTGTCATCTGTCCTCAGTCCTCAGTCCTCTTTCCTATTTCCTATTTCCTATCTCCTATTTCCCCTCTTCTCTTTCCTCTTTCCTCTTTTCTGTCTCCTGTCTCCTATTTCCTGATTTCTCTTTCCTGATTCCTATTTCCTCTCTTTTTCCTTTCTGCCCCCAGACCCCCCACCATTACAATAAGTTACTTATTTAATTATGCCCGTCCCCCAGCCCGCACACTCTTCCTTTAATTTCATCAACATCTTTAATCTCCACCTTCGAAATTATATCGCTTGTTCTGAGTATCGAGATTACTTTATGAAAGTCAAACTTTTGCTTCAATTTCTATGACCTCTTTTAATGCCTCATTCCATGCCCTCTTCATTTCTATTGCCCCTTTCCATTCCATCCAATCATCCTCTAATTCAGTGGTCGCTTTGTTCTTAATATCTTTTGTAAATATTTTAAAATCCTTCCCGTATTTTTCTTGCAATGTCTGAATAATTTTATCGTAAGTCTCCATTTTGCTCTCCATATGAGTGACAACTATGTCTTTCAGGGCAGTAGTTTCATTTTTATACGCCCCTGAAAGAACAAGTGGCCTTACTAAATCAGCAATAATCTTCTGTGCCTTCATCTTCATCCTTCTCACCTCCTTAGAGAATCTTTCTCTATAATTTTGTGGTTCTGCCTGTGCGCCTCTGCCTGTCGAAACGAAGCGTAGATCCCGTTATCGGGGCCCAGTTAAATTCCGAAGGACCATTTAACCGGGGCGGCTATCGTTGTTCCCTAACTAGTCTTGCGATTTTTACGCCTTTTTGTTTACCCAGTTAAATCCGCTTTTTCCTTTATTTAACCGGGGCGGCAATTCAGGATAGTCTCTATGACTCTGTCAAGGTCGGAGTTTGACATGGCGGTGCCTGACGGCAAACACAGCCCTCGATTAAATAGGTCTTCAGCCACTTCACCACCAACCACCCTCGCCTTGTATCTTTCCTTATTTTGTCCTGCCTTGAGCCTTGAGCCTTCAGCCTTACGCCCTTCAACCTGAAAGACAGGTTGAACATGCATAGGTTTCCAAACCGGCCTTGCCTCAATATTCTCCTCCTCCAGCGCCAACCGCACGATTTCCCGATCTGCACCAAACTCATCCGGTGTAATCAGAATTACGGTCAGCCACCTGTTCGATCGACTCCACTCCGGTTCAGGCATAAATTCAATACCCTGCAAGTTTCCAAGGCGGCCCTTGTAGTAGTCGAAAATCTCGCGTTTCCTCTCAACCCTCTCGTCCAAAACACGCAACTGACCCCTCCCAA
>JAKLQB010000406.1 GCA_022013615.1 Desulfobacterales bacterium
GAGATTCTTTGTGACACATCAGGGCGTAAGTTTCATGAAAAAATTTCAAAAGTCTTTCCGTTCCCCTTCAAAGGACTCAGCCAAAAAGAGATAGATAAGTTAAGTTTTATCATATGGCCGGAAGCTAAAATCGATCTGCCTCCCCGCCAGGGACAGGGGAAAGCCAGGTTTCAAACGGAAGTGTTAACCCTTGATGAATCCCAGGCAAGACTGGCATTGCGTATTGGCCACGGGCACCAGATCATCAAGGGGCCGCCCGGAAGCGGCAAGACACTCGTGTTGGTGCACCGCTGCTGCCACCTTTGCAAATATAATCCCAAAATAAAAAAAATCCTTTTAACCTGTTACAACATTGCCCTCGTTGGATATCTCAAGAGATTGATCCAGGAGAAGGGTCTGGGTATCGGAACAAACGGTATCGAAGTCTGCCACTTCTATGAACTTTGCGCCCAAATCCTGGGGGAGCAGGTTCACTACGAAAACGAGGAATCGGAATATTACGACCTGGTAACCCAGGAAGCCCTTGAAAGGCTGTTAAACGGTAGATCACGCGTCGAGTCCTTTGACGCCGTCCTTGTGGATGAAGCCCAGGACTTCGACGAGGAGATGCTAAAGATTCTGCTCAACTTGCTCAGGCCCGAAGGTGATCTCGTCATCAGCCTGGACTCATACCAGGATTTGTACAGGAGAAAGGTCTCCTGGAAATCTCTTGGAATCAAGGCCAGTGGTCGGACCCGACACCTTAAGATGGTCTACCGTAATACGGTGGAGATCTTTGATTTTACTCAACGATTCATCGGCGAAACGCCAAGAATTGAAAAGCAACTTGCTCTCCTTCCCTATGATTTCGCGTTTCACGGGGACTTACCGGAGCCCCGTCGGTTTCAAAATCCGGAGAAAATGGAAGCCTTTCTAATTGATGACCTCAAAAAATTCATTGAAAGAGAAGGTTACAACAGATCGGAAATAGCCATCATCTACGATGACAAGGTCTATGGCCCGAGCAGGTTTGCATACGATAACCGCGCGCTCCCTATGCGGATACTTAAAAAATTGGAGACATCCGGTATTCCTGCCACTTGGGTCTCGCAGGACGTGAGATCCAAGGAGATGTATGACGTCACAACGGACAGGGTATCTTTAATCAGCATCCACAGCTCCAAGGGCCTGGACTTTGACCTGGTTTATCTCATCGGAATCGATCATATTCGCCCAATGGAAACCACCAAAGATGCCCTTATTTCACTTGTCTACGTGGCTATGACCCGGGCTAAATACAGGCTGGTGATTCCTTACGTGGAGGAAACGGAACTCATAAAAAGGATGAAAGAAGTTGTAGAGTTATTGAAAAAAAGGGTTTGTTCTACGCTCCCTGCCGATGGTGCTCGCCGGGCCATGGCCAGGATAAATGCGCAAATTTCCGTCAAGGGAGAAAATTTTTGATCGGACCCCTTCAATTAGACGTTGGTGGTTGCCTCCTTGAAAATCAGTCCTTCCTATAGAACCGGCGAAAATCGTATCTCCTGTAAATATCGCACCGGGCGCGTGATAGCAGACACCGCCGGGGGAATGACCCGGAGTATGAAGAACTTTGATCATGTATGTACCAAGTTGGAGGTCCTTTCCTTCGCTCACTTGACTATCGGGGTGAAATCCCAGGCCTGGTATATCCAGCGGGTGAATGTAAACCGGGGCCCCTGTGATCCTTTTCAATTCAGCAGCGCCTCCAACGTGATCGATATGGCCGTGCGTGATAAGAATGTACCGTATTTTAAGACCGGTTTCAGCTATAGTCTTCACGATTCGAAATACCTCGTCACCGGGATCAACAACAAGTCCTTCCATTGTTTTTTTGCACCCGAGTATATAGCAATTGGACTGGTATGGGCCGACGGCTATTTTTCTGAGCATGAAAAGGCTCCTTTCGGCAAATAGTGACTATCTCTTGAGATAAAATAATTCTTAGAAACCCCTTGTCAAGCTTGATAGGAAGAGGGGGCTTGCATAAAGCTCCCATTTATGAAAAGCATGAAGGGTGAAAGCGGCGGGAAGAATAAAGGAAGCGGTTATATTTACTTTTTAATTTATACCCAAGCACGAGGCGAGAGATTATGGCTAACATTTTATTGGAAGAAAAATACAGGAGGGCTGCGGGCGTTATCTGCAAACAGGGGATGGTGCCTTTCCCTGTTAATGATACGACCATTTCTATTATGAAAAATGTCGTCGGGGATGACGAAGCTGAGCTGGATTTTATCCATGCGTTCAATGATAAGGCATCCCAGACCATGGAGGAGCTTAAACAATCGAGTGAGCTCCCCGAAGAGAAGATCGACCAGATGGCTACGAGCCTTGCCAGGAAGGGATTGCTTTTCAATCAGCCCAGCTCAAAGGGGGTTATGGTTTACCGCATGCTCCCCCTGATGTCGGTTGGATTGATGGAGTACAGATTTATGGGTGAGCTTAAAGGAGACGAGAACGAAAGACGGCTCGCGGAATTATTCCAGAGGCTAATGGAGGAGGTCAGGGACCAGATACAGGATAATTACGACCAGTTAGTTCCCATGCTGCAAAGCGCTCCGCCGGTCGACCGGACCGTACCCGCTCGAACTACGGAAGACGGCAAGACCATCAAAATCATCCCTCTTGATAAGGAAATCGAGGTGCCCGCAGAGTTCATCCTGCCGAGCCAGTCTGTGGAGGAGATTATTGATAAGTTCGACGAGATCGCGGTGGGCCACTGTTTCTGCCGGCAGCGGAGAAGAGTTCTGGGAGATCCCTGCGATACTGACGCACCTGTGAAAAACTGCTTCACCTTCGGCAAATCCGCCCGTCATACTGCCGCCCAGGGCTTTGCCCAGATGATCACGAAAGAAGAAGCACGTAAGATCATGAAGGAAGCAGAGGAGGCAGGCCTCGTTCACAAGGCTTTCCATCCCAACTCAAAAGTGTCACGTCCTGAAACGAGTATCTGTAACTGCTGTAAGGACTGCTGCGATACCTTGCGTCTCTGGCGGGAGGGCGCATTCCCTCTCATTAATTCTACCTACCACATGTCTGTGATTGATGAGGCAGCCTGCACAGGCTGCGGGATCTGTGTGGAGCGATGCCCCACCGAGGCTATACAAATCAATGACGATGGAGTGGCCGAACGTGATGAAAACGCCTGCTTCGGTTGTGGCGTTTGCGCACGCTTCTGTACGGAAGAAGCCATTTCACTGAAGGAAGGTTTGCGTAAGGTGAACATTCTTCCTCCACGCCTGCGACGGTCGGCTTGAGATCGTTTAGGGGTGGTAGTTGACTGGTAAGACCTGTTAGAAGCTTCTCCCTTCAGTCAGGAAGGTACAGCCGGGTCTTCTTATTTACTTTCTTGCCAAACCAGAAAATGTGATTATACTGATAAGTCAGACCTCGTTAAGTGGTTAAGAAGTTAAGTGGTTAAGTAGTTGTTCTCGTTTGTTTTTGTACAGTTTGCATGAAAATTGGACACTCGTAGAATTCAGGAATTCAGGAATTTAGGAATTGAAATATGAATCTTTTCCTTATCTTAATCCCTCAATCCCTAAATTCACAA
>JAKLQB010000407.1 GCA_022013615.1 Desulfobacterales bacterium
ATCAACCACAAGACGCCAGACACGATTAAGAAATCGGTATGATCCCTCCACCCCCTGATCATTCCATTCCAGGTCTTTCTCAGGCGGCGAAGCAAATAGACAGAACATTCGAACTGTATCCGCACCATACCTGTTCAGTAAACCCTCAGGATCCACCACATTTCGTTTGGACTTGGACATTTTGACCGTGTTGCCGATCATCACTTCGGCCTGGCAGTGTACGCACCGGCCGTCCTTGACTTCGTCAGGGTAAAGGTATCCATGGGTCTGGCATTCCTCAGTTTCCTTGCACACCATCCCCTGGGTTAACAGCCTGGTAAATGGCTCAGCTATTTTTAGATGCCCAAAATCTTTAAGCACTCTTGTGTAGAAACGCGAATAAAGAAGATGAAGGATGGCATGCTCAATGCCACCGATATACTGATCCACGGGCATCCAATAGTCCACACTCTTTGAGTCGAGGGGCCCTTTATCGTAATCGGGGCAGGTGTATCGATCAAAATACCAGGAGGATTCCACAAAGGTATCCATGGTATCTGTTTCACGTCTTGCCTTTCCCTGACATTTGGGGCAGGTTGTTTCATAAAAGGATGCCTCAAATGGCAGGGGGGACCCGCCGTTAGGTCTCATGTCCAGATCCAGAGGAAGAACGACAGGGAGATCCTCCTCTGGAACTGGAACCGCACCACATTTCTCGCAGTATATAATCGGGATTGGAGTCCCCCAGTATCTTTGCCGCGATATGCCCCAGTCCCGGATTCTGAAATTCACTGTTTTGGAACCCAACCCTTTTGAATCCAGATATTCAGCAATGCTATCCAATGCCTCCAGGTTACGCTGTCCATTAAAAGGGCCGGAATTGACCAGAATCCCTTCATCCACGTAGGCCTCTGTCATAGTTTCTTCATTAAGATCCCGGTCCTCTGGTTTGATCACAACTCTGAGGGAAAGGTTATACTTCCTGGCAAACTCAAAATCCCTCTGGTCGTGCGTTGGAACGGCCATAATGGCCCCTGTGCCGTAATCAAACAGGACAAAATTAGCCACATATATGGGTATCTGTTCCTCAGTCGCAGGATTGAGACAGTATCTCCCGGTAAACACCCCCTCTTTCACCGTGAGATCTGCTGTGCGCATGAAGGTGTCCATTCTGAGGGTTCGCTCCACGAATTCCGCAACTTCCTTCTCCTGGGGCAGCCCCTTCACCATTTCCTTAACCATCGGGTGTTCGGGAGCAAAGCACATAAAGGTTGCCCCGAAAACTGTATCCTGTCGAGTGGTGAAAACCTCAACAACCTCATCTGAGCCAACCAGTGGAAATCGGATGGTGGCGCCATAGCTCTTTCCGATCCAGTTCCTCTGCATTGTCAACACCCTGTCGGGCCATCCCGGGAGTTCATCGCAGTAATTCAGGATATCATCTGCGTAAGCAGTTATTTTCAGGAACCAACTGTCCATCTCCTTAATTGTCACTTCCTGATCTGTATGACGCCAGCAACAACCGTTTTCTACCTGTTCGTTTGCAAGGACGCTCTGGCATTTATCACACCAGTTGACGTAGGTCCTCTTTTTATAGGCCAGGCCTTTCTCATACATCTTCAGGAATATGAGCTGTTCCCAGCGGTAATAGTCTGGATCACAGGTGGCCAGCTCTCGGTCCCAATCATAGCTGAAACCCATTCTCTTGAGTTGGCTTTTCATGGCCTCTATATTTGCTTTGGTCCACTGGGCCGGATGCGTGTTATTCTCAATGGCCGCATTCTCCGCAGGCATTCCAAAGGCGTCCCATCCCATGGGATGAAGCACATTTTTACCACACATCCTCTTATATCTCGCCACTACATCGCCAATGGTATAATTCCGTACGTGCCCCATATGGATTTTACCTGAAGGGTACGGAAACATCTCCAGCAGGTAATATTTCTCTTTAGACGGGTCTTCAAAGACTTTGAATAGATTGTCCTTTTCCCAGGATTTTTGCCATTTGGCTTCCAGTTTCTGCGGATTATATTTCATAGTCAGGTTTTCCTTCAGTAACTTGAAATAGTTCTGTCTTCTAAATTCTGACTCCTGATTCCTAATCTTTCAACCGGCCTTGCTGCAGCAGCGTGTTGTAAATGTTATCCAGTATGCCGTTTATAAAGCTGGCCGAATCCTCCCCTCCGAATTTCTTTCCTATTTCAACCGCCTCATCAATGGAAACTTTTGGCGGGATATCTTCCATAAATAAAATCTCAAAGGCAGCCAGCCTTAAAATGCATTTATCCAGTCGGGCCATTCTTACCAGTCGCCAATTTTTGGATGCACTGACAATAAGGGCATCCAACTCATCTTGATTCTCACAAACACCCTGAACCAACTGCGCTGAAAAAGGTCTGATTGATTCCCGTGAATGAAAATTTTCACATATCAGGTCAAAGACCTCACGGGGGTCGCCAGGGCTAAACTCCAAATGAAAAAGAGCCTGGATAGCAAGCTCTCGGGCTCTTCGTCTTCTACCCATTTTTTTAGTAAAATGCCTAACCCTATTCCAATTCCTTAAACAGGTTGACCATTTCTATAGCGGCCATAGCACCATCATACCCCTTGTTTCCTGATTTAGATCCCGCCCTTTCAATGGCCTGTTCAAGGTTGTCGGTTGTCAGAACACCAAAGGTAACAGGGATCCTGCTTTCCAATGCAACACTGGCGATGCCCTTGGAAACCTCTGCGGCTACGTAATCAAAATGCGGTGTTGACCCCCTGATAACTGCGCCAAGGCATATCACGGCATCATACCGACCACTCTCGGCCAACTTTTTGGCCGTCAGAGGTATCTCAAAAGCCCCTGGCACCTTGATTACGGAGACCTGTTCCTCAGTTGCCCCATGCCTCAAAAGGGCGTCCATGGCCCCTTCCACCAGCCTTGAGCTAATGAAATCGTTAAAACGACTCACAACGATTCCAAACTTAAATCCTTCCGCCGATAACTGACCTTCTAACACTCTGGGCATAATATCCCCCTGTATTTAGTTACTTATCTAGAACGTTCATAAGATGCCCAAGTTTTTGACACTTGGTTAACAAATATTTTCTGTTTTCCGGCCTTGGCTCAATTTCAATCGGGACACGCCCGGTTACCTGTAGATTATATCCTTCCAGGCCGATAATTTTTCTGGGATTATTGGTAATCAGCTTCATCTTGCGCACACCAAGGGCAACAAGAATCTGGGCACCCACTCCGTAGTCCCGTAGATCAGGATCGAAACCTAACTGCTCATTGGCCTCCACCGTATCAAAACCTTCGTCCTGGAGTTTATAAGCTTTTAACTTGTTTACGAGTCCAATACCCCTGCCTTCCTGGTGGAGATACAATATGACACCCAGGCCTTCCTCCTGAACCATTTCCATGGCTCTTTTTAGCTGTTCTCCACAATCACAGCGATATGAACCGAATACATCCCCGGTGAGGCATTCGGAATGCACTCTCACCATAACTTCTCTGTCAGGATCGATATTCCCTTTCACCAGGGCCAGGTGTTCATAATCATCAATGTCGTTTGAAAAAGCAATAGCCTTGAATTCGCCATAAGGCGTAGGCAGGATCGTCTCTGCTGCACTGTGCACGAAGGATTCCGTCTGCATCCGATAGGCAATGATATCGGCCACCGCTGCAATTTTCAGGTCGTGTTTTTTAGAAAATTTTTCAATATCAGGCATGCGCGCCATGGTGCCATCTTCATTCATAATCTCGCAGATCACAGCAGCTTCCCTCAGACCTGCAAGACGGGCCAGATCGACTGAACCCTCTGTCTGACCTGTCCTGAACAAAACACCTCCCCTACGGGCCCTCAGTGGGAATACATGCCCGGGCTGGATAAGGTCTTCGGGCCTGGCATCCTCTGCCACGGCAGTCAGGGTGGTGTGGGCCCTGTCAGCAGCAGAAATGCCCGTTGTAACTCCCTGCCGCGCCTCGATGGAAACCGTAAAAGCGGTTTGATATGGTGAACGGTTGTCATAGACCATTAAAGGGAGCTTTAGCTTTTCCACGATTTCCGGACTCAAGGCAAGGCAGATAAGACCGCGGCCGTACCTGGCCATAAAATTAATAGCCTCTGGCGTCACCTTTTCAGCGGCTATAGTGAGGTCACCCTCATTCTCCCTGGCCTCATCATCCACAAGGATTATCATCTTTCCCTGTCTTAGATCTTCCAGCACTTCCTTTACACTCGCTATGGGCATTTTAATCACCGAACCCCTGTTTTATAAGCATTTCCATGTCAACACCAGATTTGGAGCCTTCAGTACGGGTTGACCTGTCTTTGGAAAGAAACTTCTCTATATATTTTCCAATCAAATCTGTTTCTATATTGACCAGGTCCCCGACCTTTTTTCTCAGCAGCGTCGTCTCCACGCCGGTCTGGGGGATGATGTTTACTTCAAAAAATCTCGCCTCACATTGGTTAATTGTTAAACTGATCCCATCTACCGCAATAGAGCCCTTTTCAATGGTATAGCGAGAAAGTCCCCTGTCTATGCCTATCCTGAGTCGCCACGATTTGTGCTGCGATTCTTTTTTTAGTATTTTGCCAATTCCATCCACATGACCCAAAACCAGATGGCCTCCCAAACGATCTGTCAGGCGCAATGCCCGTTCCAAATTCACCAAATCGCCCTGTCTCAATAAACTGATGGTGCTTCGAGAAACGGTCTCTTTAGAAACATCCACACAAACAGAACCTTCAGATACGTCTGTCACCGTAAGGCAAACACCGTCAACACAGATACTGTCTCCCACGCGGCAATCGGTCATTTGGAAAAGCGGTGCAACGGTCAACTCCATGTCATCACGGAGATGCCGAATGACCTTTACCTTACCAATACCTTCTATTAGCCCTGTGAACATTTGACTGTTTTTTATACCGTAAATTCGCCCGCCTAAAGAATTTATTTATAGCCTAACGAGGAACCTGTATTTGAATATTTCCCTGACTTTGGGTGCAGAAACGGATTTTTTGGATCCGGCAATATCTGATACGGACCACTAATACTCCGGATAACCCACCATAAGGATATCGTCGTCAAATCGCCTGACATGGATATCTTTCAGAACCAGGCACTCATCCATCCTTTTTGATCCCGGACCTGCCGCCATGGGAACGCCATCTCCCCCTCCAAGAATCTTTGGGGCTTTGAAAATATAGAATTTATCGACCAGTCTTTCTCGCAGCATGGAACCCGTAATTAACGAGCCACCCTCCACCAGGAGGCTGGTCACTGACATTTTCCCCAGTATACCCATTAAGGCCGCTAAGTCAATCATTCCGGTCTTCATGGGGCAGACGAGGGTTGAGACGCCTTTCTTTTGAAATCGCTTTAGATCTCGATCCCTCACCTGAGATCCAACAACAATAAGGGTATCAGATGACGAATCATGATTCAAGAGTTTTGCATTCAGGGGCGTTCTCAAGTTGGTATCTACGATAATTCGCAAGGGGTCTTTACCGCAGGTCCGCTTAAGGCGAGCCGTAAGTAAAGG
>JAKLQB010000408.1 GCA_022013615.1 Desulfobacterales bacterium
ACAATCTGTCCCTCGTTAACCTCAAGGGATAGGCCCTTCAGAACGAGGATAACGTCGTCATAAATGACTTCAATATTGTTTACATTGAGCATACAAGCGCCTTAGAATTGACTATTTTCGATTGAATATTGACGATTTAAGGAATACTTCCGTAACATCTCAAAAAGTTGGGGTAAATCCGCTGCTGTAGGGCGGCATTTTATATGCCACCGTTATTGGCGGGGTATAAAACCCCGCCCTACAAGAAACAAACCCGAATTTATTGATAATTTACATACTTCCAAATTTGATAACATTGCAAAAAGTTGTCTAATGAAAATGGCGCTGTGTAGTAACCTACTATAATAAATCCATAACTTTAGATCACTTTAGTCAATTTAGCTCACTTTAGACACTTTTTTTTCCTGTAACACAAAACGCTGCACCTTTCCCCCGGCTGTTTTAGGTATTTGGTTAACAAACTCTATCCAGCGGGGATACTTGTAGGTCGCGATCTTTTCTTTCACAAGTGTTTTAATTTCATCTCTAAGTTTCTCTGACGGGGAATGGCCGGACCCCAATACAACAAAGGCATAGGGCTTTATAAGCTCGTCCTTATCCTTGTAACCGACCACTGCGCTTTCAGCTACTGCCGGATGCTGGTTAATCGTATTTTCAACCTCCTGAGGCGCCAGCCATCTTCCTCCCACGCGAAGCATATCATCACTTCTGCCGCGGAAGTAATAGAATCCGTCCTCATCCACAACATATCGATCCCCGGTGACAAACCACTCGCCCTGCATATTGAGTTTTGTCTCTTCCCTCTGGTTCCAATAGGCAGAAGCGATAGAGCCCCCGCTTACCAGAAGGTTGCCGATCTGGCCTGGTGCCACCGGGTTTCCATCATCATCCAATAATCTGGTGGCATAACCGGGGACCACTTTCCCGGTGCTGCCCGGCCTGACTTCCTCAAATCGATTTGAAAGGAAGATGTGGCAGATTTCAGTTGATCCGGTACCGTCCAGGACTTCCACGCCAAACTCTTCCTTGAAACGCTCATATACTTCCGGGGACAGGATCTCGGCAGATGAGATACATGCCCTGAGGCTGGAAATTTCCGGCAGGACTTTCCCTTCCTTGCGGCAATCTATTTTGTAATCAGCAAGGGCGCCTAAGAGAGTGGGAACGGTAAAGAAAAGCGTGGGGCTAAACTTGACAAGGTCATCATAAACAAGTTCAGGAGTAGGTCGATGACTGGTAAGGATGGTTGTAGCCCCGACAGCAAAGGGGAAGTAGGCGCCATTTCCAAGGCCGTAGGCAAAGAAGAGAAAAGAGGCTAATGCCCTGTCTTCTTCGGTCATACCTAACATACCCCTGGCATAGGCCTCGGAGCAATAGACCATGTGACTGTGGTGATGAATGGCCGCCATCAGCATTTCAGGGTTTCTCCCACTGTAAAGCCAGAAAGCCACGTCGTCGGGTGTCGTCTTGGCTGTCTCAAATTCTGTATCAGCCATACCCATAAGTTGATCAAAGGAAAGATGGCCGTGATCCTGCCCTCCAATTATCACAATTTTTATTGGAAAAAGGATCTGATCAAGAATCTTTTCAATCTCAGGCAGGAAGACTGAATCCACTATGAGCACCCGGGCGCGGCTGTCATTGATTACATGAAGAAAGTCCTGGGACTTCATCAGAATATTGGTCGGTATGGGTACTGCCCCCAATTTGATGGCCCCGTAAAAACAGAAAATCATTTCAGGGGAATCCCGGAGTAAAAGCATTACACGGTTTTCCATCCTGACGTCCAGGCCTGCCAGCATATTAGCCGCCTGGTTGACCTTTTCAAGAAGCTGGCTGTAGGTATAGGTCCGGCCCTCGCTAAGTATGGCTTCCTTATCCCCGCGGCCCTCCTCAACATTGCGGTCAATAAAATACTGTGCCGCATTGAACCGTCTGGGCAGATTCAACTCCAGCATGTTTTCCCCTTTGATTTTCGATTGACGATTGACGATTTTCTGCCATTCTCTCAATCGCCAATCGCCAATCGTCAATATTCAATAGTCCTATTTCCCAAAATACTCCATATCCCTGGGTAATTCTACCCAGCCACTTACATCCACCATCTTACCACCCTTGATCTCATAGATCTTGGCTGCCATGCTGGCCCTGTGATCTGTCGAGGTAAAGGTGAGAGGAGGCGCAAGGCCGCCAGTATCAAAACCCTTAAACGTCTCAAAGGCATTGCGAATACCGGAAGGGGTCAGATCGCCGGCCTTGTCCGCCGTTTTCAGTGCCTCGGTTACACCAAGTATGTTCACCCAGCCCTCAACGTACACGTTGGTTCCCGTCCCACCCTGGTGCCATTTTTCGTGGCTCTCCACGACCTTTTTCATTCCCGGCACAGGCGCTCCATAAGGGGCAATAGGATGCACGCCATAGGTGCCCTCTGCTGCGCCGCCGCTGAGAGTGATAATGGATTCCTCAAAATTACGGATGTTGGAAACGAACTTGGTCTTGATTCCAAGGGCCTTGGCGTTTTTAAGGATGACGGCCCCATTCATGGCCGTGGACGTAATATAGGCAAAATCAGGATTATATCGCGACATGTTTGTCAACTGGACAGTGGCATCTTTTGTAGGCCAGTTGATGACCTGATCCGGTCCCACGTCAACACCTATCTTCTTTGCATAGTCATTGCAAACGTTAAGGATATCCATGCCATACTTATTGTCAGGATACAAATAGCAGATCTTCGGATTGCGAGAATTATCCTTCCAGTTGTCCCGAATCCATTTGAGGGTAATACGTCCCATTGTCCCGTATGATGGGGATACAAAGAAGCTAAAAGGCGTCTTTTTAGGGTCCTGAAACTTCGAGGTGAACGAGGCCGCAATGGTGGCCACCCCATCGGCAACGATCTTCTTGATCAATGTCATTGTGGTGCCTGTGGACTGGATATAGAGACCGAGCACCTTCTCAGAATCCACAAGCCGGTTGTACCCGGCTACACCTCTGGCCACCTTGTAACCGTCGTCAACAACGACCAACTATAGGTCTTTACCGTTCCTCCCTCCGTTTTCATTAACCCAGCGCA
>JAKLQB010000036.1 GCA_022013615.1 Desulfobacterales bacterium
ATCTATATGACCGCGGGCGTGAAACATAAAATTGAGAATGAAGGCACTGAGACACTAATGATTTTCTTTATGTACCCTCGACCTGACTACACAACCACCTTAGATCCCGATATAGAAAAACAAGGCTAAGTCGTAATATCACTTTCACTTGAATTCAATACTGCCGTCAAAACGGTCAAAGACCTTCAAAGTGATATTGCTTTTGGGAGTTATGAGATGAATTCTCGTTTAGCTATCTCAGCAATTTGGCGAACCTCCCTTATAAGAGATAAGAACAGGGTAGCTTTGCAGGATCAATACGACACACTTTAAGAACAGCAGTATATGTGGCAGATTTTATTTAAAGGTTATCGACATCGTGATCACCCATAGGGATGGCCATCGGGTTGGTTTTACCTTCAGAGGGGGAGACCTGACTCAACATGAGTTATCCTTGATCCCCTTGCACATCTGCGGTGCAGATACCCAGGGGACGATCGGATAAATGATAGAAAAGGTTCTCCTGGATAAGTTTTGCAAACGGGTGACCGTTCAGACGCCACCGAAAGGATGAACCACTCAGTAGGTACTGAAGAGTTCGTTCTTGTTTTGAAAGGCGAAATAGACTTTGAGATCAATGGTAAGGTTTTTCATCTTTGTGAGGGTGATACCCTTGATTTTGATGGAATCCTGCCTCACAGCTGGGTGAACAACGAGCAGGAAACCGCAGAAGTCCTATTTGTTTTCACACCTCCTATTTGGTAGGGGGACAATCTGGAAAAGAGGTAGCTATGGAAGAGAAGAGATATAACACAATTGGCCATGTGGCCCACCGTAAGGATGGTAGAGCCAAGGTCACGGGCAAGGAAATCTATGCCTCAGACATCATACTGCCGCGTATGCTCCATGCGAGGATGATCCGAAGCCCCTATCCCCACGCCAAGCTCCTTTCTTTCGATACGACAGAAGCGGAAAAGATGGGTGCTGTATGCATTACCCCGGACGATGTTCCCAAAATTCGGTATAACGAACGTCAGGTGAGTATTCCTGAAAAATCATACCGCGATCGGACGGTACTGCCTGATAGAGCCAGACATGTCGGGGAAGGAATCGCTGCCGTGGCCGCGAGGACGGAAGCCCTGGCTGAAAAAGCGATGAGGCATGTTAAAGTCGAATATGAACAGCTTCCAGCTGTTTTTGACCCTTTTGAAGCAATGGACCCTGGCGCGCCGCAGCTTTACGAGGATGTGATGCTGGGTGATGTCACGTTACCCATTGAGAGCAACATCGCATGTCCCAGGGAGGTCAGTGAAGGAGACATTGAACAGGGCTTTAAGAAAGCCGATCTGATAGTGGAGAATGAATTCAGGACCGGGAGGGTCTATCACTGTCAGATGGAGACCAAGTCGGTTGTGTGCCGGCCTGAACCTGATGGGGGAATCACGGTTTGGCCCACGGCTCAGTCGATTCATAATGTTAGGCAGCTCCTCGGCCGAATTTTCAATATCCCTCTCAACAAGATAAATGTCCACCGTGTCGCCATCGGCGGAACCTTCGGATCCAGTATCCAGATGAATTCGTGCATAGCTGTCTGCGTAGCGCTTGCACTGAAAGCGGGCAGGCCGGTCAAGCTCTCATTGACCCGGGAAGAAGATATGTATGATCACTGCAAGTATCCGTCCATTATCCGCCTGAAATACGGAGTAAAAAAGGATGGAACCATCACGGCCGGTGAGCTGAAAACCATTGTAGATATCGGCGCCCATAATATTCAGGCCTATCCGCTTCTGGGTTGCATGTCAGGTTGGTTTGTGTCCCTCTACCGAATGCAGCATATGCGGTTTGAAGGAAAGACCGTTTACACCAATAAGGCGCCTGCCTGCGCGATGCAGGGGTACGGAAATCCTCAGGTTTCCTTCGCCGTGGAATCTACGATGGATATCATTGCTGACAAACTTGGAATGGACCCCATTGAATTACGGTTAAAGAACTATGTTGGGTTGGGTGAGACCTTCTGGGGGCAGGGACCCACCGTTCGTTCCATCATTCGCAGCTGCGGCGTGGAGGAGATGCTCCTTAAGGGCCGGGATATGATCGGATGGGACGAGCGAGGAAACCCTGAGGAAAAAACAGGAAGATTTCGGCGTGGTATCGGTGTTGGCAGGAGCTTTCATACTTCCGGAACCGGCGCGCCGATGCCCGGTGAGGTTATCGATTACTCCACGGCCATGGTCAAGGTCAACGAAGACGGCTCTGTGGATTTTTCTACCGCCCTGATGTGTCATGGGGGCGGGACGTTGGAAGCTGGCGCCAAGATTGTTGCCGAAGAGATGGGTGTTCCCCTGGAGAAAGTCGGCATTTCTCCTGCCGACACACGCTCGACCGGATATGATGTATGCACGCATGCCACAAGAGGTGTCTATTGCGGGAGCGCTTCCCTTCTCAAAGCAGCGAAACAGGCAAAGCGAATTTTGCTGGAATTTGCGTCCCGTCTTATCGAAGTGAACCCGGATGCATTGAAAATCAGTCCGGATGAAGCGTCCGGTCAGGGCATCATCTATCTGGAGGGTGCACAAGGCAAGTCCATAACCGTAGGTGAGGTGGCCAAGACAGCACAGTTTAAGGGTTGGGGAACGGCGATTGCCGTAGAAAGCCACAGACAGGTGAATTGTCCACCCTGTTTTGTTACAAACTTTATCGAGGTGGAAGTTGATACAGAGACGGGACAGATACGCCCGACGCGGGCTGTAGCCGCAGTTGATGCGGGCACAGTTATAAATCCCGACCTTGCAGCAGGCCAGTTGGAAGGCGGACTCAACCGGGGTATTGGTCTGGCGCTCCTGGAGGATACCGATTATGACCATGAGACCGGTGAATTGACCTGCGCGGCGAGTCTTGTGGATTATAAATCATTAACCGCAGTAGATATGCCCTCGTTGGATGAGATTTCCACTTTTTTTGCCTCAACCTATGAGCCCTCCGGGCCCTACGGCGCAAAGGGTGTTGGAGAGGCGGCCAATAACAGCACTGCTGGGGCGGTTGCCAATGCGATTTACAACGCCATTGGAATACGTTTTAAGGAAACGCCCATAACCCCGGAGAAGGTGTTACAGGCATTACGGGAAAAGGAATAGGAAAAGGAAGGTGATGATGATGGTAAATACCAGAATCCTGCAACAGGAATTTGATTACTTTACGCCGAAATCGGCGCAAGAGGCCCTTTCGCTTCTAAGTAAGTACGGATCAGAGGCTAAAATCATAGCAGGAGGCACGGACCTGATCGCTCAAATGAAACTGGAGAAGATCTCCCCAGTTTATCTAATCAATATCCTCCATGTTCCGGAATTGAATTATATTGAGGAAGGGAACGATTTGAGGATCGGCGCGGCAGCAAAGCTGAGGGATGTCCGGGAATTCTGTTCCAACAATAAAGAATATATTGCCTTGTTTGAAGCAGTCTCAGTCCTCGGGAAAGTCCAGGTTTGGAACATGGGAACTATCGGCGGCAACCTTTGCAATGCCTCGCCCTCGGCGGATACAGCCCCGGCCTTACTGGTCTATAAGGCTCGGGTGAAACTGCTCAGTGAAAAGGGAGAAAGAATCCTGGATCTGGAGGAATTTTTCAAAGGCGTCAATACGACTGCCATGGCTCCGGATGAGATAATGACGGAAATTCAGATCGATGCTTTGCCCGAGGCAACGGGGAGCGCTTTCATCAAGGTCGCCAGGGTGGGTGCGGACATCTCCAAGGTTACCTGTGCCGTGGCTGTTGAACGAGATGGAGAGGTTTGCGTGTCATGCCGGATCGCCTTAGGCGCAGTGGCTCCTGTGCCGATGCGGGCACACGAGACGGAACGTATTCTCAGTGGTAATACGATAGATGCATCCCTCGTCGAAGAAGCCGGCCACAAGGTTGCCGAGGAGATTAAACCCATAGACGATGTACGTTCCACAGCCGAATACAGAAGAGGGATAGCGGACGTACTATTCAGGGATGTCTTCTGGAAAGCATGGCGTCGGAGCGGAGGTGAAGAGTAATGAAGAAACAGACAATACAGATAACGGTGAACGGTGAAAAACATGAGCTGGATGTAGAGCTGAACGCCCTTTTGATCAACGTGCTTCGGGAAGAGTTGAGTTTAACAGGGGCAAAATATGCCTGTGGCAATGGACAATGTGGGGCATGCACGGTGTTGATTGACGGGGAATCGGTGTTAAGCTGTCTTACCCTTGCCGTGGCCGCGGATGGGGCGGAGATAGTAACGATTGAAGGTCTGGCAAAGCCTGATGGCACACTTGAACCTGTTCAGGAAGCATTTCTTGATAATGCCGCGATCCAGTGTGGTTTTTGTACGCCCGGAATGGTTATTATGGGCAAGGAATTGTTGGACAAGAATCCTTTGCCCACAGAATCTGAGATCAGGGAGCATATCAAGGGCAATCTCTGCCGATGCACAGGATATCACAGCATCGTTAGAGCGATCAAAAGTTGCATCAAATAGGAAACGATGTTCCCCCGGTCCCTTATGGCGAGCCGTGTGGAGGGGGGAGACAGAGGTCTATGATGATCGAAACAGAATATTTGGCGCCAAGAAACATCGACCAGCTCTTTGAGGGCATTCGAGGTCGAATAGGGCAAGTGAAATTTATGGCAGGGTGCACGAATGTACTTCCCAGTTTGCGAGCGCGGGCCATATCTCCGGGACTTCTTGTGGATCTGACCGGGCTTGAAGAGATGGCTCATATTAGAAAAGTGAATAGGGTGATCTCCGTCGGCGCACTCACAACGATGACAGCTTTGGTATCTTCCGAAATCATCCAAAAGGAGAGTCCTATCCTTGCCTCTGCAGCCCGGCAACTGGGGAACCCCTTGACCAGGAATCGGGCCACGATCGGTGGAAACCTGGCGGATGCCTCTCCTGCGGCAGATATGGCACCCCCGCTTTTGGCACTGGAAGCCACGATCCACACCGCCGGCCCCGAAGGTAAGGGAAGAGAAATCCCTTTGGACCGGTTTTTTCTCGGGCCAAACAAAACCGTTCTGGGCGAGGATGAAATCATTACCCGGATCACCATCCCAAAACCTGAAGATCCATGGAAAGGCAGTCACATTAAGTTCGGGTTGAGAAATGCCATGGCCATCTCTGTGGCGAGCGTCGCCCTGATGCTTGAGATGAAGGAAAATGTGTGTCGGAAGGCCAGGGTCGCCTTGGGATCGTTGTCGCCAACGCCGATACGGGCCTACCTTGTTGAAAAAGAGCTGGAGGACAGGGAAATCACGGATGAGGTCTTGGAGCGATGTACAGTGGCCGTGAACCAGGAGATTTCCCCCATAAGCGACATTCGTGGATCTGCGGATTACCGCCGGCAAGTTGCTGCCGTGCTTCTCAAAAGGGCCATACGGCAAGCCCATATGGGGAGGAAATAGAGATGAAGACCTATGAACTTGGAATCAAACTGAACGGCCAGGCGGTGAGCGCCCAGGTCCATGCCCATGAAACCCTGTTGGATGTTCTGAGGAAAAAACTGGGAGCCAAAGAAGTGAAGAACGGCTGTGGCAAGGGGGACTGCGGCGCGTGTACGGTCATGCTGGACGGAACGGCGGTAAACGCCTGTCTTACATTGGCTTTGCAGGCAAACGGCAGGGAGGTGACCACGGTCAGAGGCGTCGGTACGGAGGACCAGCCCCATCCTATTCAAGAAAGCTTTGTCAGGCACGGCGCCATTCAGTGTGGATATTGCACACCTGGGATGGTCGTATCAGCCAAGGCCCTGCTGGATCGGATCCCGAATCCTGATCGGGGTCAGATCAGAGAGGGGATTTCCGGGAATCTTTGCAGATGCACGGGGTATAATAAAATCATTGAGGCCATTGAAAACGCCGCCTCGAAAGCGCAATCCTAAAACGAGCGGAGATGGACGATGAGTGAGAACCCAAA
>JAKLQB010000409.1 GCA_022013615.1 Desulfobacterales bacterium
GTGTATTTCCTACCACATCACCTTCACCATGTCAATTTACTTATTTTCCTATGACCGTCCCCCATTTTTTCGGTCAAGAGACAAGAGCCACTCGTCTTGGTTCTTGTGCGCCCTTTGTCCTTCCGCCTGTTCGTCATCTGTCCTTCATAACGCTGCAAATCAGCCGACGCGGTCAGCGGTCGGCTGCATTTGCTTGGTTCGATGCTGGGAAGACCAAATCTTATGGAGTTATCAATTTTACAGTTGGAAAATACGATTGATATATAGAGACATCTCTCGTAATTAAATCCAACTTCTGGACGGCGGCTTGTGCACCAATAAAAAAATCGGGGAGCGGAGTTCTTTTTGTGCCCTTTCTTTTTTTGTATTTAAGGTAAGCTTTTCCAGCTAAAAACAATGCTTCTTTGGGGATTTCCAACATCTGGAAACCAGCTTTGGCTATTGCGGATTCCAGATCCTCTATCCGCTTAAAACCAATGGAGATTTCAGAATAAACGATCGAGTTGATATACAAGATCCCCAATTGATCATACTCGTCCAGTTTTGATTCAGACCAATCAGCCCATTTTGGATCATTCAGAAAAACATCCAAAACGATATTCGAATCAACGAGAACCCCTTTCATTTGTCTCCTCTTGTCAAGGCCATTATTTCATCAGTTGTCATTTTAACGTTGGCTATTCCCCTCAATTTCCTGAATTTATATGTTTTTTGGGGTCCGCCTGTCCTTTTGACCAAATAAATTCGGTCTTTCTCTTCTACAAAATCAACTTCAACAGCAGGAGTTATTCCTAATTTTTCCCGAATTTCTTGTGGAATTGTGACTTGTCCTTTTATGGTAACTCTCATGATTGCACCTCCAGTAATGTGTAATACTGGTATTAATAATACTTCTGCTTATTTTTGTCAATCATGAATATCTCATGCATCGGCGCGCCTCTTGCAGGCTGGGGTCGCCAAGCTATCTTATTGATTATTCTGGGTTAATGTTTAAAAAATAGGTGTTTTCAGGGCCTATATCGTCATTTTCGCCCCCAAAACGGAAACCATAAGGAATGGAAGGCTCTCGAAGCTGATAGGATTCGCTAGCCTCAATGCTCTTTCTTCCTATTGCCGATACTCCCATTATGCTTTTTACCTTTTCAACAAAGCCTTTACTCCCAACAGCAATGCTCCTTGTCCATTTTTCATCCCGGATATTATTTCCGCTCCCCAAATATTGGTCGCTTTACACCAAAAGGACCTTGATACAGGGTACGGAAGCACTTTTCTTCCGGATTTGATCGATAAAAAATATAAAAATGCGGCTAAGGAATTGGTCTGGCAATGGTTCTTTCCTGCCAAGACATTAACCTTCGTTACTGATATTAATGAGTATCGGCGGTATCATCTCCACAAAAGTCATGTACAAAAAGCGATTAGACGGGTGGTCAGCAAGGCGAAAATACCTAAACGCGCCTCGGCTCATACCTTTCGTCACAGTTTCGCGAGTCATTTATTGCAGGCCAATTATGATATCCGTACGATTCAGGAATTGTTGAGTCACAGTGATGTGAGAACCACGATGATTTATACCCATACAATAAAGAGTCAGACAACGAAAGATGCAAAAAGTCCGCTTGATTTTTGATATGAGGCAGGGCTTTAAGGTATGCTTGGACTGTTATAAGGGGGTTGGCTTCTGAAATAGCGGAGCCAACCCCTTGTGTTTTATCCCTTGATGAGTCTTGGTAACATCATGTGGTGATGCGGGCAGAGGGATGTGGGGTTCTGATATGCGCACCCAGCAAAGGCAACTATATATTTCCTCATGTCGGGAAAGGAAACAATCTCATCCACATAGCCCCTTTGTGCACAATAGACGGGTCTGGACTGATCATGGTACTGTTGTGCAAGGGCATTCATCTTTTCAATGACCGGCTTAAGTGAATGGCCTGCATCTTTTTCCTTGACCAATCTCCTGGAAAACGATGCGGCCGCTGCTGTTTCACCATGCATGACATAAATCTCGGTCGTTGGTGTGCCCAGGGTGAAGGCATTGTGATTATTGGCCGTGGGTCCTCCCATGATGTAGTGAGCAGCCGCTGTTCCCTTTCTCAGGATAATGCACAGGTGGGGCACATCAGTCTGCTCAATGGAGTAAATCAGGGACTGTCCAAGGCCTAAAAGTTCAGCCTTTTCAGCAATATCTCCAACGTCGATCCCTGAAGTATCCTGAAACCAGACGATGGGGACCCTGTCTCGACCGCATTGGGTTACAAATTCATTCATCTTTATCAGACCCTGGCGGTAAAGCTTTCCTCCAATGCCCGGGTAGGGTGCGTATTCAGGATAGTTTGCCCCCAGAAACCCCTGGTGGTTTCCAATGAAGCCCACCAGTAAACCGTCTATCTTTGCCAGACCGGTATACACCTCAGGTCCATAATCCGGTCGGAATTCCATATGTTCACTGTTATCGAAGATACGGGCCAGCATTTCTTCAAAGTTGTAACTCCTCTTCTGGTTAAAGGCCACAATACTGTTGATATCATCCCCTGAAAACTTGGGCTCTTTTGGTTCGGCCACGCGGAAAAAGTTCGGGTCATAGGCAGGGGCCATATCCATGTATTTTTTAACGGCGTCGAGCACTTCTTTCTCGGTGTCATAGACCTCTTTAAAAAAGCCTGTCACGTTATAATGGATGGGAACACTACCGGGAGGCACCTCCTTGAAATGACGTGTTGCCTCAATAAGCTGCTCAGCCCCGTCTTCATCAAAAGAGCCCTTTGGGCTCATTCCGCCCACAATGCCTCCACCCCCAACGGCGATATTGGCATCTTTATGTGCCAAAAGTATTGTGGGGCTTACGCCTTGATATCCACCGCCGGCCGGGTTTGTGCCGTATATGCCCGCAATGATGGGTACACCCAGCTTTTCCAGTTCAGCATGGCGGAAAAAGGTGGTGCCATTTCCTCTCCGGTTGGCATAAACTTCCTGTTGCTCGGTCAGTTTCACTCCGCTGCAGTTTACGATCCACACAAGGGGCACATGAAGCCTTTTGGCCATGTCAGTAACCCTGAGCTGATTATCTGCCTGTCCCGAGATCCAGGCTCCGGCTATGACCTTGTTGTCGAATCCGATGACCACGGCCCATTTGCCGTTGATCCTGGCTAACCCGTCAATTACCCCTGTCGTCCCCTCCTCATTAGCCTGGGGATTGTAAAGGGTATGGAGGGGGCACCAGGTGCCGGGGTCGACGAGGTATTCAAGCCTCTCCCAGATCGTCATCTGGCCTCTTTTCTTGATGATTTCGGCCGGTATGCCTGCATTTTTTACAGCATCTATGGCCTCAGCCACCTGTTGTTCCACTTCTTTGATCTCTGCCACATTTTCCTTTGCACTTTCCTTTTGGCTGTCTGAAAGTGGTTTCCCAAAAGGTGTCATTTCTTCAAAATAGGGTCTCATTTTCTTCCTCCTAATATAATTGCTCCGCAATTGTATTACCTGTTTGCTTTTCTGATACCCAGCTGATCAAGTGCGATGATCCATTTGCAGATATTGGCGGAACCCTCAACCATAAAGTAGGGTGGTACGTCCCTGTAATATCTGGCCACAGGGTACTCGGTGGAGTATCCGTAGGCTCCCATGATCCTCATGGCCATTTTAGCAGCCTTTTCAGCGATCTCCCCTGATAGATACTTGGCATGGGCCACTTCCAGGGTGTTTCCTAACTGGCCTTCATCCTTTTGCCATGCGGCCTTATAGACCATCAAACGCGCTGCCTCGATCTCAGTAGCAACCTGTGCGATCATATCCTGGTTCATTTGAAACTCACCAATGGATTTACCGAACTGCTTTCTTTCCTTGCAGTAATCTGTCACAACATCGAGACATGCCTGGGCCAGCCCAATGCCCCCTGCTGCAGCAGAAAGCCGAGACTGGTTCAATGAACCAAAGACGATCTTGGAGCCGTCACCAGGTTTACCAAGGATGTTCTCCTTAGGGACCTTTGTATCTTCTAAATATAATTCACCTGTGGGTGTAGACCTTGTTCCCAGCTTGTCCAGATCCGTGGTCGTAATGCCGTTGAAATTCTTGGGCTCAACCACAAAGGCTGAGAGACCTTTTCCTTTAGCTTCCTTATCAGTATAAGCATAGTATATTATGGCATCCGCAGTCGAGGCGTTGGAGATCCAGGTCTTGGAGCCATTCAGGAGCCAGTGGTCTCCCTTGTCAACGGCAGTGGATTTCATGGACATGACATCAGAGCCCGCATTTGGTTCTGTAATAGCGAAGCAACCCACATACTCGGCGCTCACCAGTTTTGGGATGTATTTTTTTTTGATTTCCTCTGAACCGTAAGTGTAGATGGTGAAAGCGCAGCCGAGGGCCTGCATATTGATTTGCACCCTCAGTGAACTGGATGCCCGGGCAATTTCTTCCGTGAGTATCATTGCTGCCAGCCATCCCATTTCATTGCCGCCATACTCTTCAGGTATTACGGTGCCGAAAAAACCCAGTGCGGCCATGGGCTTGATGGCCTCTTCATAAGGAAAGTAATGCTTTTCGTCCCATTCATCTGCAAACGGGGCGATCTTTTCGGCCGCGAAGTCGCGGGCCATCTCGCGAAGCATTTGTAATTCTTCACTTAAACCAAATTCCATAACTTTACCTCCTTCAGTTTTAAAATGATGATATCATCAAGACAATATAAACTATCAATTCAACAATATTTTAGCAATTTTATAAATTATAGGACGTTAATTGGCAACAAATTTATTCACATTGTAGCTATATTTTAACTATTTTTTTTAAACATACCTTTACCCTTGCCTCTGATCAATGGAGACATTTGCAAAATGTTCAATTTTGCCTGCCCCGTTTTAAATCTATATTATTTAACTGGGGTTCAAGATCAAGCCATGGGCCCATAAGGACCTATGTCCTTGAGAGGAAGATGGGAATTTAGGCCACCCCAGGGAAATATACCTTGCCCCAGAGGAATAGGCTTCGTGAAGTTATTTCTGGACGAGCCTTGAGCATTAGATGGATGCTTGGAAGAATCTAAAGGGCCTTTTTCGCATTTTACAGGTTGACTTTCATATGTAAACAGTCTAAAAGTGCCGCTAAACCTGATGCAAGAAGACGTATGTGTTTTCTGTTTTTTGACCAATACTTTTGTGTTGAAGAAAAAAATGATGGAGGAGCTGTGAATGGCAAATGAAGCGATAAACGTAAGTGAGCTGAAAGGCGAATTCAGGGAGAAGGTTAATAAATTATTGCCTGAAGGCAATCTAAACCTCTGCCTTACTTGTGGAACCTGCGCGAGTGGCTGCCCGGCCACCGGTCTTGAAAATATGGACCCCAGAAAGTTTGTTAGGATGGTGGCTCTGGGCCTCGACGATGAAGTAACGAGCACACCATGGGTATGGATGTGTACCATGTGCCAGCGATGTGTACATGCCTGCCCCATGAAGGTGGATATCCCACAAATGGTCGGTTTGGCGCGTCAGACCTGGCCCCGTGAAAAGCGACCTAAAGGAATTATTGGTTCATGTGA
>JAKLQB010000410.1 GCA_022013615.1 Desulfobacterales bacterium
AGGGCCGAATTGACAATGGATTCAGGGTCCTGGAGCTCTGTGTAGATTACCTCAAAGCCAGCCTCGCCAAGATTCTTGGCCAGGTTCAGTTGTGCTTCCTTATGTCCCTCTCCCAACTTCCCCAAGAGTACTCGGCCCTTTCTTACAGTCATAGTCTACTCCAAAAAAAAATAATGAATATCCGCCCAGACAAACAAAAGTACGCCAAATTTTTTATGTACTATAGTCAAAAATCTTACAGAAGACAATGGGGGGAGCCAGGTTCGCCTTTTGGCTTGCCTCTAAAATGGAGTTCTGTTAAATAGGGGGTGATTTTAGAACAATAGAATGGAGAAGTCTTGGAAGAGAGCGCAAAAACAGCATCCGTGATCCTTGCCGCTGGCAGGGGGAGCCGCATGAAGGAATTTGACGGGAACAAAACCCTTCTGCCATTGATCTCCGAAGAATCTCCTTACAAGGGAAGACATCCCATTCTTTTACAAATCCTGAGCAGCCTGCCGGATGGCCCAAAAGCCCTGGTTGTCAATTACCAGAAAGAAGCGGTGATGGAGGCCACCCGAGATTTTTACCTCACATACTGCGAACAGCCCGAACTCAATGGAACAGGGGGAGGCCTGCTTTCAGCCCGGTCATTTCTGGAAAGACAGGACTGCGATCAAGTCATCGTTACTATGGGTGATGTTCCGTTCGTCAAAGAGGCCACATACAGGTCGCTGGTCAGGGGCCTGAAAGACAACAGCCTAATGGTCCTTGGCTTCCGCCCGGAATCCAAAAAACAATATGGGGTCATGAAAATAGAAGGACCCCGGGTATGTAAAATAATTGAATGGAAATACTGGAGAGAATACCCGGAAGACAAGCAGCAGGCTTTTCAGGTATGCAATTCAGGGATATATGCCGGAAAAAAAGAGGATCTTCTCAGATATCTTCTGGTGCTTGCATCAAGACCTCATAAGGTTCAAAAAGAGATCAATGGAAAGTTGAGAGAGGTAAAAGAGTACTTTATTACGGATATTGTAGAATATATGCACAATGACGGACTACCTGTTGGATTTGTGATTTCAGACAACGAAGATGAGGTGATGGGGGTAGACGATCTTCCTGCACTTATAAAAGCCCAGGAAATTTTTAAGGAACGTACATTAAGTTAATGACATTGGGTTCCCAATAACAGCAAAGGGGCACAACATAATGCCCCTTTTACGTGTCGATCCATGGAAGGTTCATGCCTGACTATTTGGTGCCAGGAGATGAACTCACCGCCTCCACAGTAAATTCACTCAAATTCTTTGGCAGATTCTCAAAGACGACGGTGAATTCGATTTTTGCGCCTGGCGCCACATCGACATTTTCCCTGCCCATGCCATACCGATTTTTCATTGCCTTGTTGATTTTCTCAAGGGGTAAAGACTTGATCTCTTCTTCTTTGAAGTTATTGCCCGCGTAAGCCAATTTTCTCTTCACTACCTGGCTCTTATCGTCCAGTATGCTCCCTTTGATAAGGATAAAACTCCTGCTCTTCGGATAATCGTTAGTTATTTCGCCCCTAATGACAAAGAGGTTCCCTGAATTTTCGGAATCAACGAAAGAACCGGTAACCGATTTGAAAGAAAGGCGGCGTACACCCATGTCGGTTATTTCCTGCTTTTCCGCCGGCTTTAGCATGGACAGAGAATCAGGAATGATCCCAGGGGCCCAAAGAAATATTGCAGCAGCAGCGCCAATAAGGATAAGGACGATCACAAGAAGAACAGGCAACAAATGCCGTTTCCGGGACCTCTTTTGAGTGGTCTTCTCCTTAATATGAGCAGGTTCAAGTCGCTTTTCGTCACCAGTCTTTTCTTTCTCTGCATGAGCATGGGAAACATCAACTGGCGCATCATCCTCCTCCGGACCTTCCAGTGATTCATCAAAGGCATCATCAAAATGGGAAGCCTGATCTTCCGGTCCGGTCTCAATTTCTTCTTCGTGCAAGACCCCGAGTAAGTCCCGGGCCATGGTCTTTTCTATCTCTTTTTTGCTCAAGGCCATGGTCTCTCCCTCTTCAAAATAACCCTGTTCCGGCGGGTACACCACAAAAGTATGCTTGCAAAGGGAGCATCTGACTTTGGAACCCTGTTCCTTGAGTTTGGATTCGTCGATATTGAATTTTGTCTGGCACTTTTCACATTGAATGATCATGTCACCCTCCTGTTGAAGATAACAATTGCCTCTTACCTCAGAATATAAAGGTCAGGCAGATTTCGGTATTTTTCATCAAAGTCAAGTCCGTAGCCTATAATAAAGCCTTCCTTTATTCGAAAACCGCAATAATCAATAGGAACCTTAATCTCTTGTCGCTCAAGCTTCTCGATGAGTGCACAGATTCTGATGGATTCAGGACCTTTACGCTCTACTTCCTGCATAATATGTGTTAAAGTCAGACCAGTGTCCACAATATCTTCAACGAGGATCACCGGTTTTCCCTGGATAGGGATTCCTATGTCTTTGGTTAATTGGATAGCACGGCCGGAGGTCATACCCGATCCATAGCTGGCCGCCCTGATAAAATCTATCTTGGCGGGAATGCTGAGCTCTCTCGCCAGATCGGCCAGGAAAAAGATCACGCCTTTTAATACACCAATTAGGACAGGGTCCCTCCCCTCATAGTCTAAGGATATCTGGTTGGCAAGTTCCTTTACCCGCTTTTCAATTGATTTTCTGGGGATTAAAAGTTCTTTATCCAAGATTCTCTTTTCAAGTGCAAAAAGATTCATCTTTCTTCCAGTCCTTTGCTGACCCAATCTATACCGTTTTGAATTCAAATTTTATGCAACGTTAGGGTATAGACGGATCCTTTTCATAAACCCAAGATGATCTTAGCATATAAACATATTGAAATCTCTGTTTTTTGTCAACCAGACGAAAAATATTTTCAGCAATTCTAATTATGGCTTTCATCTGGCAGGACCGCGGGGTCTCTTTTTAAAGGACGCAAGACAAATTCTTCCACAGCTTGTCGAACGCCCCCGTGGCTTTGAATAAAGGCTCCGGGCAGGCAGAGAAGGCGTCAGTTGCAACGGAGACTCTCCTTTGGGGCTGTTCTGGGACGTATTTCAAGGCTACGCTGCCGTTCAATAGAATGAAATAGGTTTTTGCGGCCTTTAAAAAGAGACCCCACGGCCCTGCATTAGCAAAGTCTAAAGGTCATAATTAGAATTACTGAAAATACTTAGTTTTTCTCCTCCGTAACCCTGCCTTCTTCAGAGGATACCGGGAAGTAAACGGAAAATGTAGTGCCCCCGGATCGATGACAGTCTTCATTTTTTTTACAAAAGGCACACTTGCTTATTTTCCCCGGGCATATGTCCCTGTCAAGAGGTATATGGGGGCATCTTGAAGAAGTCATGTCGATTTTGAAGTTATGGCGTTCAGAGAAAATTTTCATACGCAGAAGGTCAGCCCCTTTTCCCCCGGCGTTGAAATCATAAGGTTGCTTGGAGGAATAGTCCATGGTCTCCTGAGTTGTAAAGAAGCCCTCAAAAATACGCTTCTGATTATCAGCCGTGATACCGACACCATAATCATGGACCATCAGTTCCACTCCTCTGCCCCTTTTTCGCACAGAAATCTCGATTTTACCTTCATCTGGAGTGTTTTCTATGGCGTTTTTGATCAGGCCCACAATCACCTTTTGCAGCGGATCAATCGGCATTTTGATGGCTGGAGTTTGTTCAAACCGAGTTATGAGGTCCACATTGCGATGTGAAAACAGTGGCTTGATTTGTTCAAGGGTCTTGGGGACAAATTGATCAAGAAAAATATCCTGAGATGGACTTTCGGTTTCGCCGAATATTTCATCAATACGACTTCTTACTTTCTCAACCACCCGGCCTTCCCCTACCTCTTCGGCAAAAAGGGACTCCAATTCATCAGCGCATTCATCCAACAGCCATGAAACAAGATGGCGGGTTTCAAAGTGCCTGTCCCGCATGATATCCTCAACTTCGTACTGCATTTCTAATATGCGGTTCAGGTTTCGCTGCGCCCTCTCTATGGTGGGACCCCATGTCTCCCGTGGTAGGGAGGAAAGCCTTTTCGTTAGAATATTCAGAGAGGCACCAAGAATGGACAGAGGGGTCCTCAGTTCATGGGAAAGATGGTTTATGACCCTGTCCTTTGCCCGATTGAGGCTTGTGACCTCGTTATAAGCTTCTTTTAGCTTTTCCGAGAACCTTGCATTTTCAATGGAAAGGTCCACGGTACCTGCAAACATGTTCAATAGCTCAACATCTGTCCTGTCAAACGTACCTCTCTTTTTGTTTATGGCGCACAAAACGCCGATGATCCTGTCCTTGCTTTTTAGGGGCACATCTAACATGTTCCGGGTCCTAAACCCTACCTGGACATCCACCCCGGAATAAAAATTTGCATCTTTGGACGTATCCGCAACGATACAGGGTTTTCCTGTCCGGATCACCTTCCCGGCAACGCCTTTATTGGCCGGGAAACGGACCTCTTTCATTCTTCTTTCTGTGGCTGAATCATCATGGGCTGCGGACTTAAAGAAAAGTTCATTCTTCTCCTCATCCAAGAGTATAACCAGGGCTCCTTCGGTCCCGATAAGACGTTTTATCTCATCGCTAATGAAATCCAGGAGTTCCTGTAAATCAGGATATTTTGGGAGGGCCATACTTATCCGAAGAAGGGCCTCATTGTTCCGCGCGATTCGTTTTTCCTGGGTAATATCCCGTAGAATCACCAGTTCACCGGAAGGTGCGTCTTCGGTTTCAGAATACACAGTGGCCCTGAAGCTCACATCCAGGGCCCGCCCATCCTTTGTCAGGCGGCGAGTTTCTTGACGCCGGATAATCCTTTCTTTAAATAACTTTTTTATGTTTTCACTGGTTTCCTGCTCTAAATCGGGCGGGACATAAGGGATTGTTTTCCCCTCCAGTTCAGCAAGGGTCCAACCGAAGTTTTCAGTGAATGCAGGATTCAGGTAGGAAACATGTCCGTCTAAGGTAAACACTACTAAAGGATATGGAACAAAATCAAGGAGGGTTCTAAATCGCCTTTCTGATTTTTTCAGGGCTTCTCGGGCATTAAATTTGTCTGTGATATCCCGGGCAATGCCGCGAAACCCAATTTTTTCTCCTGCTTTGTTGGTAATAAGATTTGCGGAAAGTTCAATTATGCTGATTTTGCCGTCTTTCCTTGTAATTTTCCAAATAAGATCTGAAATGCCGTGGCCAGTCTGATACAATCTTGTAAAAGCGTCAAATCCCTACCTTGCATGTTCTTCATCCATAAAGCTGGCAAAACTTTGAAACTGGATTGCCTCTCGCGGGTACCCAAAAATCCTGCACAGGGAGTCATTAAAATACAGGAAGTTCCCGTGAATATCTAATTCGTATACCCCGTCTTCAATGTTCTCCACAAAGGCCCGGTAACGTTCACTTGACAGCATATCGCAGGCCGTAAGAGTACTTTCACTTATAGAACTGTCTTTTTCCACCCTAAATGCTCCATGATCGCTAAAAGTTGGAACCGCCGGAGAAGACTTAATTAATCGGCCTAAACCACTACTTCGGGTAGGGGTACCATAACAAGGTTCTACCAGTTGAGTAATTACTTGGCCATATGTGATTTATCACCTTTGGGCCGAAGAGCGGATGAATCGATATCAAATTTCTTGATCTTGTAATGGATGGCCCTGCGGCTTATTCCCAACAATTTGGCTGCGCTCTTCTGTACCCCACCCGCCTGTTTCAAAGCACGAATGATCGTGTTGCGCTCGCTTTCCTGCAAAGAAAAAGATTCGCTTTCAGACAAAGCAGTACTGGGAAGATCCGGAAGTCCGGTAATACGGAGATCACTCGGGTGCAATACGCCGTCTTTACATAAGACTACTGCGACTTCCAAGGCATTCTTGAGTTCCCGGACGTTGCCTGGCCATGGATAATCACAGAGCCATTTGACTGTCTCTGGTAGAATCTTGGCCATTGGAACTTTATGGCTTTTACAAAAGGCTTCCACAAAATTCTGTGATAAAAACGGAATATCCTCTTTTCTCTCCCTAAGCAGAGGGATTTTTAAAGTGAAAACGCGTAGCCTGTAATACAGATCCTCCCGGAAACGACCTGCTTTTATATCTTTGAGTAAATCCGTATTTGTGGCCGCAATTATACGACAATCGATTGCTGTTTCCCTGACCGCGCCTATCCTCCTTATCCTCCGGTTTTCCAGGAATCGGAGAAGGCGGGTTTGCATCTCAGGGGACACATTGCCGATTTCATCCAAGAAAAGTGTCCCACCATCTGCTGTTTCGATCAGCCCCTTTTTGTCGCGAATTGCGTGTGTGAAGGAACCCTTAACGTGTCCAAAGAGCTCGCTTTCCAAAAGGCCTTCAGGTGTGGCGCTGCAATCCACAACAACGAGAGGCTGATATTGACGAGGCCCCATTTGATGAATCAGTTTGGCGGCGTGTTCCTTTCCCACACCGCTTTCACCGAGGATCAGCACATTGACATCACTTGCGGCAACCTTTTTAATAAGATCGTAAAGTTCTCTCATGACAGGGCTTTTAACCCTGTCTAAGTCCTGGATTCGATCAAACTCTTTATCACTGGTGAGGTGTAAAGAAACGCCTTCAAGGATTTTACCGATTTTTTTGAGCAGTTCACGACCGTCGAAAGGTTTGGCCAGGTAATCTACAGCTCCCGCCTTAACTGCATGTACGGCATCGGGGATGGTACCATAAGCAGTGAGAAAGATCAGGGGAAGTCCGGGCCTGAGTGATCGTACCTCTGTCAATAGCCCCATCCCTCCCATACCAGGCATCTTCATATCGGATATCAATAAATCCACATGTTGCGTTTTGATGATCTTGAGTGCTTCAGGAGCTCCAGTGGCCTTTAGGACTTGAAAGCCTCCAGATGAAAGCCTTGCCTCCAGCACCTCAAGTACGTGCCGGTCATCATCTACCACAAGGATGGACTGCTGGGAACCTGAGATTTTCACCACTTCAGGACTATTCAAGGGGAAGACACCTCTTTCTTTTTTTCTTTGATCTTCTGGTCGATGGCCTCTAAAGACTTTATTTTGTCTCTTAGAGTCTGGATTTGTGTTTCCAGGACACCAACATAGTCTGCTTGATTCTTCAACATAATCTGGATTTCATTCTCCATGACCTTCAGCCGATCATTAAGTCGCTGGATTTCCTTTTCTTTGGCCCGGAGGAGCTTTTCGAGCCCTAATTTCTCATCGGATATTACTGCAGGCCTTATCTGGATCTTGTTTGGCTTTGGAAGAATTCTGGATTTCAGTAAGGGTCTCAGGATGCGAGGGTCCTCATCTTCAAGGTCAGCAGGGGCATGCTTACTCCAGGCATCCCAGAGCATGAGAGCCTCTCTCACGTCTTCAGGATTTTCGGCCAAACTCAATTTCGCACAGGCCAGGCCGTAACGCGCCTTACGAGCGATTTTGTCATCCGAAGAATGTTGTAAAATTTCATATCCTTCTAAGGCCTTTTTGAAGTCACCATTTTGAATGGCCTGGTTTGCTATCCTCAATGCGATTAAATCAGAGTCGGGGCGGCTTGTTTTCTTCGCTGTTTCGGGCGGCTCAAGAACCAAACCGCACCCCAGGAACTGAAACAGCCAAATGAGTATTGTCAGCCATGCCAGAAAGTTTAGAGTCTCTTGATGAATCTGCTTGGTTTTCATGATACAATAAGTTTCGGTTCTACGTACCAGCACTCACATGCCTGTAAAAAAGGCATTTTAAAAAGCCAGAGACTATCTTCCAGCGGTGGGCAGGGAAAAACCAAATGTGCTGCCCTGTCCGATTTTGCTTTCTACCCACAATGTTCCACCATGAGCTTCCACAATGTGCTTGGATATATAAAGGCCTAATCCAACACCGTCCATATGACCTCTTATTTTCCGGGCCTGGTAGTATTTGTTAAAAATAAGGGATTGTTCCTCTTCCTGGATGCCTGGCCCTTTGTCTGAGATAGAGAACATGAGGCTTGTGCCTGCTTCGTCCTCTTCTATACGCACTTTAACCTTGCTTTTAGTGGGAGAAAATTTGACGGCATTACCCAGGAGATTAATAAAGACCTGTTTTAGGTGCTCCGGGTCTGCCATCATGTTGGGAATCCCGGGGGGGATTTCTGTCTCGATTTTGATTCTTTTTGCCTCCGCTGTAGAGGCCATGCCGTGGATACACTCGGAAACGAAGGCAGAGGTACCGATTGAGAGAGGTCGTATTTTTATTGCACTGGATGCCAGGCGCGAAACCTGCATAAGATGATTCAACAAATTACCAATGCGCCCTATTTCAGAACTTGCAATCTCAAGAAATTTCCTTTGCCGGTCGTTGACCGGCCCCATGACCTCTTCCGCAATCATATTCACTGATTCACCGATCGAAGTCAAGGGGGTTCTGATCTCATGGCTTAGCATGGAGACAAAATCCGAGCGCATTTGTTCCTCTTCCTTTAAACGTACGGACATTTCATTGAAAGCCCTTGCCAGTTCGCCAAATTCATCCTTGGAACGGATACGAATGGGCACGCTAAATCTATCTTGCGAGATTGTCCGGATACCCTTGAGGAGCTCCCTGAGAGGACGAAGGGTGGTATAAGTGAAAAAGATGATTCCAAGCAAACCCACCATGCTTGATACTCCTATCCCAATCAGACCATTTCGGGCGGAGGTTTGGCCCCGGCGATTCAGTTCTGTTGTTGCAAGATAAACCTCATATTCGTTTTCGGCACGGGCTATGTAAATTTTCTCAATCCATTCGTTGATTACATTCACAGGAATCCAGGGAATTTTGGAAGGTTGGGCCTTTTTCAGGTCTTTCAGCCTTGGAGAGATGTTCAGGTAACTTTCATAAAGATTTTTCCAATTATCCGAGATTGCCATACCCTTTGCTTCCATCTGCACGATTTTTTTTAATTGACCTTCGAAGTCTTTTCGTGCAGTATCGAAATAATTCAAATAGGCATCTTTGCCCAGTAAACGATATTTCTTCTCATTTTCTTCCATGCTGAGTAAGTTCTCGATCATTTTTTTTGAGGCCGCAGATATCTCATTGTTTTTATTAATAATGTTTCCTGATATTTTCACGATGTGCTGTAGGTCTATGTAAAAAACCAAAATAGTCCCGAAAAATATCAATACGATAATAAAAAACCACACAAATAATTTGTCAGTTATTCCATAGGTTAGCTTCATCTTTGGCCTGCTTCCTGACGCTTATAGCACGTATTTGTAACTTCACAGTAAACTATCAATCCCTAACCCTGATAAACCGGAAAAGTTGCAAGTGAGCTAAAGTTTGAAGTGACTAAAGTTAGGGAGTCGCTTCGCTCCTTCTATTTACATAAAGTAGACAGAATTTCATAGATTCTTGAAGTTCAGAACTCGTTATTTGATCTAAGAACTAGGTCCGATTTTTGGACACCATCCTCATCATAATGGCTATATGGAGCCAAATTGAGGAATTGTGAATTTAGGGATTGAGGGATTAA
>JAKLQB010000411.1 GCA_022013615.1 Desulfobacterales bacterium
ATATTGACCATAGCCGGTTCCGATTCCGGAGGCGGCGCGGGAATCCAGGCGGACTTGAAAACTATTACCGTGCTGGGCAGTTACGGTATGAGCGCTATAACAGCGGTTACGGCTCAGAACTCAGTAGGTGTGCAGGGCGTTCATCTTGTACCCATTGATTTCATCAAGCTACAGATAGACTCGGTTATTACCGACTTTGGTGTGGATGCGGCGAAGACAGGGATGCTTTCCACCCCGGAGATCGTTCTGGGGGTGGCCGAGCAGTTGAGACATTACAAGGTTGAACTCCTGGTTGTTGACCCGGTCATGGTGACAAAAAGCGGGGACATACTCCTGTCCGAAGCCGCACGGGTTACAGTGAGGGAAGAGCTCTTGCCCCTGGCCCATGTGGTAACTCCCAATCTTCCAGAGGCATCGGAACTCTGCGGATTTCCCGTGGAGGACCTTGATACAATGAAAGAGGCGGCCAGGAAGATCCGTAAGCTGGGGCCCCGGTTTGTGGTGGTCAAAGGTGGGCACCTGGAAGGCGATGCAGTGGACGTGCTCTTTGACGGGAAGAACTTTCAGACCTTTAAGACCCCTCGTCTGAGCAACCGGAACACCCACGGAACAGGGTGCACCTTTTCGGCGGCGCTGGCTACCTTTTTGGGGCAGGGGTTCACGCCCCCGGAGGCGGTAGGGGAGGCCAAGAAATTTATTACTCGGGCCATTGCCCTGGGCCTGGACCTCGGCTCCGGGCACGGCCCCACAAACCACTATGCCCACGTGCTTCGATTGAAGGAGGAGTGGGCAAAGAACCCATGATACGGATTCTGGGGAGGAACCCTTCAGAAGTGGTGGAAAAGGTCCTGAAGATTGGGAAGGCTTGTGAAACGAATTTGTATTTTTAAATACAATATATTTGTATAAATGGAGAGCCTTTCGCCAAGACCGAGCAAGAGTATTACTCACGAATTGTCAAAAAGAAGCTTGAAGCTCTTGCCAACAGCGAGATACGGAAAATAGCTTCATCCTTGACCAAGAAATAAAATCACGTCTTCTACCCCTGTTCTTCAAACCGTACTATGCTCTCGGACACTTCATTTTCACCCGCTTGGGCTTTTCATAAACATATCATGTCCCAGGGCGGGATCTATTGTAAACTCAACAAATTTAGAGAAGAATAGTAAAAAGCGGAAAAGCAGGACGGCCTTAGAAAGCTAAGTAAATCAATCAACCAGGTGATAACTATTGTCTCGTGCAATGGAATTGAATTAATATCGGGTAAAGAATCTGGCAAGAATTGTAGACCGACGAATTGGATTGACCAGGAATGGGCAAATACAATATGTTGTGACAGGCTAAACGTCCTGGTTTTTCTGTGAATTTCCATCGGAGTTACATATACGTAACGCGTATCGCAACATCTTGAGAACACTGATTATTTCAGATCATGGCAAGGTACATGACATTTCGAGAAAGCTCAAATCACCATCAAAATCAAGGAATATCACAAATTTCTCTCAACGCTGAGTCTTCTCAATTAATTTAAACAAGGAAAAAATGATGAAGCTAAGCAGCAAAGGACAAAAATGGTTAAAAAGCCTTCATATCTACTCAGGATGTGTTTGGGCCGGTTGCGCCACCACGCTAACCATAATGCAGTTTTTTGTTAATCCTGAGAATGGGGGTGAACTGTATGGGATCTCCTACACATTGGATTTTATCGACCTGTTTATTTTAGTGCCGGGAGCGATTGGAACGTTTTTAACTGCGTTGGTTTACTCTATCTGGACCAATTGGGGCTGGTTTAAACACAATTGGATCACGGTTAAATGGATCATCTGTATTTTTGGTCTGGTTTTCGGCACATTCTGGTTAGGCCCCTGGTTAAGCGATATGGCTAATATTGCTAAAGATCAGGGGTTGAAAGCATTATCTGATCCTGAGTATATGGGCAATCGACAAAACTCAATGATTTTTGGGACGTTTCAGGCATTGACCGTCGTTTTTGCAGTCTTTATCTCCGCATTGAAACCGTGGAAGAAAAAGAAGAAGGGGTAAAAATAAACGGGGACACAAGGAACACACATGCAAAAACTATTAAAATTTTCCCTCCTGTCTTTGGGTATGCTTACGATCCTTGCTGGTGCAGCCGTTGCGCCTGCCCTTGGAACTTAGAAATGTGTTACACATAACCTTTTCGTATCACATCCCTTCTTAGAGTAAATGTATCTTTATCTCATACCGCATAAAGCATTTGATATCAAATGGATACCACAACAATATATGCTTTAATAAAGGCATTCCAATCAAACTGACGTACCCCAATATCTTGTATAAGATCCGTTAACCGACATTACAACAAAAATTCAAGGATGCTGATTGCTGAATCTCAGAAAGCTGAAAAAGTTTCCATTACTGAATCAAACCTTGCATAAAATCTCATTTAACCCTACGATTGATTTTGGCAAGAATCAGAAAGCCGCGTTTCGTTCACTCATTTTTCAAGGTTTGGCTTAAAGCAAATGAAAAAACAATGGGTATTTGACCCTCATTCTGGTGGAGTTAAAATCAGTCCTTATCGTAAGGCCCGAAGAAGAAAATCGAATCTGGGAGAACATGCAGGAACGGGACGTTTTGCTTTATTTTTTATGGGAGACTGGATTATATACCAATAGGCAAATCGGAAACCAGTTTGGTATTACATATTCTGCCGTTAGTCGACGAGTACATATCACAAAATCAAGAATTTCTAAGCACAATGTGACAAGGCGTAAATACGAGCATCTTAAATCACTGATCAAGGTTTGACCCCATTTACATTTCTTGATCGCATTTTGAAACCGAAAAAGGCAGGCAGGAAACCAAAAAACAAACAGAAATAAGTATGGTGTCCCCAGATTAAATACACGGTGTTAAAATGAATGTTCACAAAAAATACGTTAAGCATAAGCGGACAGTTGCTCCGCCGTGGCTCTGGTTTACCTTTGTTATCTTTCTTTTCATTAACATGTTTAGCTCATCGGGAGGCCAAAACAACGTTCAACCAGATCCACTTGATGTTAATGCTGCGGTACCCAGGTATTTTCCACCCTATTATTACGTTGTTGATAAGAGTGGTAAGCCAGCAGGATTTGCCATAGATGTGATGGAGCGAATTGCTGCCCTATCAGGGCTAAGGCTCACCTACCTTATCGAGGATTCTTGGACAGATGTGGAAGAGGCCGTGAAAATGGGTCGTGCCGATTTGATCCCAAATATTGGTATTACCGCTTCAAGAAAGGCATGGCTTTATTACACCGCTCCCGTCGACACCTTACCTATAAGCATTTTTGTTCGCAAGCAGACTTATAACATCAAAGGAGTAGCCGATCTCTCCGGACGAAAGGTTGCTGCGGTTAAATTCAACGTTGGTGCTGTTTTGCTTCAAGACCGCGAGAGTATTGAGCTTAAGATTTTCCACGATGTTAAGGGTGCCCTATTTGATCTACTTGCAGGCCAGGTGGATGCCTTGGTTTATCCGGCACCAGTGCTTATGAAAAAAGCCCAAGAGGCGGGAGTCGATCATCGCGTCAAAATCGTCGGAAAACCACTGATAGAGATCAAACGGGCAATCGCTGTGCGCAAAGGGAATATAGAACTGCTGAAAAAACTCGATCAGGCTGTTAATCGCTTCGTGGGTTCAACTGATTACCAGGAGATATATGTTAAGTGGTTTGGTAAGCTGCGACCGTTTTGGACCGTCTCAAGGGTTCTCTGGACCATGAGCGGGATTATAATTTCTATAATCATCGCAATGGTAATATGGCGATACCACTCTATTTCCAAGCTTAATCGACAATTAACTGATAACGTCGCCCGTCTCAAGCAGACGGAAGAAAGGATAAAACACCTTAATTTCTTACTAAGTTCCATTCGAGGCATCAACCAGCTCATCACCAGGGAAATGGATCGAGACTATCTGCTGCAAGGCGCTTGCGACATTCTTATCAAAACCCCGGGATATCATAGCGCATGGATTGCTCTCATAGAAGAAGGTGGTAGGGTCATGCCTGGCGCGCAGGCAGGAGTTGGTGATGGCTTTCAGGCAATGATTGACTATCTGAAGAGCGGAGAGTTGACGCGGTGCATCCGTCAAGCCGTTGATCAACCCGGCGTTTTGGTTGTTGCAAACCCGGTTGTTGAATGCGGCGATTGCCCCTTGGCTGGAATCTATAAAGGCAAAGCACGGTGGATAGTTCGCCTGAAATATGAAGGCCGCGTCTATGGCTTTCTCACTGTTACAGCTTCTGTGGAAATGGGCGTGCATGATCATGGTGAGGAAAGATTGTTGTTTGAAGAGGCGGCCGGTGATATGGCTTTCGCCCTGCATAACTTAGAACTGAATGCAGCGCGCAGGAGGTCAGAGGATGCGTTGCGAGAGTCAGAGAAAAAGTTCAGAACCCTTATCGAAGGCGTCCCCATCGGCATTGCCATCAGCACTCCGGGTGCCAAAGGAACCGTTACCGAGGTCAATTCGACACTGTTTCAGCTATTTGGTTACGCCTCAAAGGAGGAATTTCTAAGAGTGCCCGCTTCTGCCCACTATTACGATCTAAAAGAAAGAGAGCAATTTTCTGAACTGCGCAAACAAGGTCCAGTGCAAAACTATGAGACCAGATTCAAGCACAAGGACGGTACTATTTTCTGGGGTTCTGTTAGCACTGTAACAAACACAACGGAAACTGGGGAGGTTCAGTTCATTAACGCATTTATGGACATCACCAAGCGCAAGCAGGCGGAGGAGGAGAAAATCCGTCTTTTGGCAGAGGCCCAGGCCGCTGAAGTTGCCAACCAGACCAAGTCCGATTTTCTGGCCTCCATGTCCCATGAGCTGCGTACCCCACTTAATGCAATCATAGGTTTTTCCGAGGCATTGCGAGATCAATATTTTGGGGAACTCAACGAGAAACAGGCGGAATACACTAATGACATTATGGAAAGCGGAAAACATCTTCTTTCTCTTATTAACGATATCCTTGACCTCTCCAAGGTTGAAGCAGGCAAGATGAAGCTTGATCTCTCACAGGTGAACATTAAGAACCTCCTGGAAAACAGCCTGATCATGATCAAGGAGAAGGCATTGAAACATGGGATTGATCTTGACCTGAAGATCGCAGAAAAGCTGTCAGGCATTGAGATCCCGGCAGATGAGCAGAAGCTGAAGCAGCTGATGTATAACCTTCTTTCCAATGCGGCCAAATTTACTCCTGACGGAGGAGAAATCCATGTGACCGCGGATTTGGCTCAAAGCGAAAGCAGTGCCTTTCCACTTTCTGCTTCCGACTTTGAGTTGCACCGAGATTGGTTAATAATCTCAGTGGAAGATACGGGTATCGGCCTTAGTCCCGAAAATCAAGAAAAGATCTTCGAGGAGTTCTACCAGGTTAGTGGAGGCACTGCAGATAAAACCCCTGGTACCGGATTAGGTCTGCCGCTGGTTAAAAGTTTTTTGGAGCTGCACGGTGGAAGGATCATGGTGGAAAGTGAAGGTCAGGGAAAAGGAACAACCTTTAGGGTGTTTCTCCCCACTACGCTCAGAAAAAAGCCAGCTAAAGTCCTGGTGGTGGATGATGATGAAACGGTCCTGGATATGCTTTACGAATCGCTTACCCAAGATGGATCTTTGGTAGTGGAGAAGGCATCCAACGGGACCGAGGCATTGATCAAACTGGGGACATTTCGTCCGGACCTTCTAATCCTCGACATTGTCATGCCAGAGATTGACGGGGTTGAGGTGTGCCGTTCCATTAGAGAAGAGCCCGAGTTATCACATGTAAGGGTGATAGTAATTACGGGCTTTCCGGGCGACACGAGATTGGAGGAGGTTTCTAAGATGGGTTTTTCAAACATATTTGCTAAACCATTAGAATTAGAGAGTTTTTTGAAGGAAGTGTATAATGCTCTGAAATAATGAAGCCAATTTCGATCCGAGAACTGTATGGCACTGGGCGGGAGATGCGATGATAATTTATGATATTGACCTCCACCAAATTTTTGTATTTAGGGCAGAGATATTATCTGTTAAGTCCTGGGAACAGGACCCAAGTTGGTAGAGTTTTGCGTAACTTTGCCATACCGAGGATGAATGATGAAAAAAGTCGTATTGATCGTTGAGGATGATCCCAAGAGTCTCAAATTGGCAAGGGATATGCTTCAGGTGTCAGGATATGCCACTTTGGAAGCAACCAATGGAAAGGAGGGGGTTGAATTGGCAAGGATCGAGAAACCGGACCTCGTCCTGATGGATATCCAGTTGCCGGTTATGGACGGCCTTGAGGCCATCAAATTATTAAAGAACGATGATGTGACCAAGGATATCCCAATTATTGCCATGACAGCATATGCCATGAAAGGAGATGAGGAAAAGATTTGGGAGGCGGGCTGCGATGGATATCTCAGTAAGCCTATTGATGTTAAGGCATTTTTGAAAAAGATATCTGAGATTATTTACAGGTGAAAAAAGGGTGCATTTCTTCAATTTCTGAATCAAGTATATGGCACTAAATATCCAAGAACTCCTCCTTCGATAAGTTTTGGACGATATGTTTACAGGAGAATATGTATGGGAAAAAGATCTAAAATTTTAGTCGTAGATGATGAAGATAGGAATCTCCGTGTGATGGAAGCCTTTTTAATC
>JAKLQB010000412.1 GCA_022013615.1 Desulfobacterales bacterium
ATCATCCTTTTTTGAAAAATCAGTAACAAAAGAGATAAAATAATCAAGACCATGTTTTTGACAGCTTAACGCCGCGTGAACGATGTTTTCACGGTTAATATGTTGCTGATGCCAGCGACTGTAACTGAGCCGTAATTGGGACAAACCGTTCGACATCAATTCTGAAACGACACGATCTGTATGTTCCAGTGTCTTTGCCCAGTATCCGTTGGTAACAATTCTTGAATAGATCCCATTTTCCCTACAGAGCTGAATCAATTTGCAGATATCATCAAAAAACAATAGCGGTTCGCCTGCTGTAAAACTGATGCCCGTGACATGACAGCGGGCCATCTCTTGGATAATATCCTTCGCCCGGTCAAAGTCCATTTTTGCGGTTCCGGGCGACTCGTCTGCGGCAACACAATGACCACATCTAATGTTACATTGAGTTGAATATCCAAATGCGATTTGTCGAACTGGGTTCATTTTAATAAGCGTCCTTTTGAAGTCCCTTGATAATGTTTCCGGTAAGCAACGTTCCCGCGATTCCGATGGATCGAAGAACAAGAAATATTTCCGCCGATTGTCTGAACAGGATGCTGCATTGTGCCGGGGACAGATCATCCGCGTCATTGAACCGCAGGACGGCCGGGATTCTGGGTATATAGCTGCCCAGGTTAGCTGTTTTTTAGGCTTAACCTGCCCTTTTTGACCCCGAAATGGACGTTTTAAGAGCTATTTTAGCCCTGTTTTATCCGTTATTTATAATGATATAAAATACTAAGCGTGGCGACCCCAGCTCACTCCATTATTGAGAAAATCTTATTTCAGCCACTTATTTAACTGGGGTGCCTGTTTTGGAAAAGCTGACCATGCCTGCCCTGTTAGGGAACTCTGACAGGGGCGCCTGTTCCTACTGTTATAGGATGCCGCATAACACGCGAGCAGTCTTCTCATCAGGCTGGCAATACCCCGGGGGCCGCTTCGAAACAAAAAATGGGCGTGATGAGTTATCAACGCCAATGCAAAACAGGCAGTGCCAGTGTCTACAAGAATCTTGCTCAACCGGTCAACAAAGTTCTCATAGTCGATCTTGCCTTTAAATATGGGCTTGCGCTCAATCCCCCGGATAATGATGTGGTGCAATGCTCCGGGCGCATCTACTCTGCTTTTCGTGGGCGCAGGCTAACATTCCCTGATCCATTTGTCAACTTTTCACAAGCTTCCCCCCAATCCCTAAAGCGAATCGCAGGATATCGAACAATTAATATTGAATATCGAACGGAAACAAAAATTTCATAATTGGTAATTCTTCATTCTAAATTCGATATTCGTTTTTTTTAAATTGCTTGACTCCTTTCTCCCAACCGATTAGGACATTACCAAAAAATGACCAATAAAAAAGATCCAAAAGACACTGAATATTCTCACCCCTATGATGAGCCTCCTCCTCCCACAGACGATGATTATTATATTCCTGAATCTGCATGGAATCAGTTAGGAACAAATGACCCTGTTCTTCCCAAAAAAGAGAACCCTCCAGCTCCTGGAAAAACTGCTCCTGTAAACAAAGATGATAAAAGGACCAAAAAGGATCTTGCCGGCCATAATCCGGAATATGTGTTAAAGAAAATATTCCATTTTGATTCCTTCAGACCATATCAGCAGAACATCTGTGAATCCGTTATCCAGGGCAATAATGTCCTGGTCGTAATGCCCACTGGATCGGGAAAATCATTGTGCTATCAACTTCCGGGGATTGCAAGGGGAGGAACCACCCTGGTTGTAAGCCCCCTAATAGCACTTATGGAAGATCAGACCGCCCACCTCAAGGAATTAGGCCTTGCTGC
Source organism: Desulfobacterales bacterium (assembly GCA_022013615.1). The sequence goes on from JAKLQB010000412.1 coordinate 1,833, forward strand.
AGAGCGCATACACTCCGGCCGTACACGTCTGCAATCCCGTGTGGTCTCCCGTGACTATCTTGACGGAAACCTTGATTTTCTTTTTATCGCTCCCGAAAGGCTTGCGGTTCCGGGCTTTTCCGAAATGCTTGCCAAACGCAAGCCGGTTCTGATCGCCATTGATGAGGCCCACTGTATATCCCAATGGGGTCATGATTTCAGGCCCGACTACCGGCTCCTTGGAGAAAGACTTCCAATCTTCAGGTCCGCTCCGGTGATTGCAATGACTGCCACAGCTACGCCAAGAGTTCAACAAGATATCATCAAGCAGCTCAGGATCGATGGGGCTTATATGCGAATACACGGTTTCAGGAGGACAAATATTGCAATTGAACTTATAGAGATCCTACCGTCGAACCGTACACAAAAAGTGATCGAGATCATCAAAAACAAGGAATCCAGACCTGCCATCATCTATGCGCCCACACGAAAGAAGACAGAAGAGCTTGCAGAAGAGCTTGAGAACATCATTTCCGTTGCCCCATACCATGCCGGGTTGCCTGCAGCAGTTAGAGACAAAGTACAGACATCCTTTCTATCAGGGGAGTTAGATGCGATTGTCGCAACTATCGCCTTTGGTATGGGGATTGACAAACCTGATATACGCACAGTGATCCACACTGCCCTGCCCGGAAGCCTTGAGGGTTACTACCAGGAGATTGGCCGTGCTGGGCGTGACGGGAAACCATCCCGCGCTATTCTTCTACAATCATATGGTGACAGAAGGCTTCATCTGTTCTTCCATGAAAAGAGTTACCCTCATGAAAACGCCCTGAGAAGAATCTACAACAGGCTTACGAATGAAAAGATACCCTCGGAAAAGATAAGAAATAAACTGAACATGGAGGAAGAGGAGTTTGAAACCGCATTGGAGAAACTCTGGATTCATGGAGGGGCACTGGTGAGTCCTGACGAAAAGGCTCAGAAGGGGCACAACAACTGGCATCTACCTTATAAGAATCAGAGCAACCATAGACTAGCCCAGATTGATGAAATAGCACGTTTTGCAAGCTCTTTTTCCTGCCGCATGCTTTACCTTGTAGAACATTTCGGGGACCGTGAAGATGATGGCCGTGAATGTGGAGTATGCGATTTCTGTGCTCCTGAGAATTCCATCCAGGTCTTCGCCCGAAAACCGAACAGGCAGGAGGAACATATATTAAGGGATGTAATATCCATGCTGAAGAGTGTCGATAGTCTCAGCACGGGAATGCTCTATAGCGACAGTTGCCCGGGATCAACTTTCCCGAGAACTGATTTTGAAAACCTTCTTAAGTCCCTGGTTAAGTCCGGTCTCATAATGGTAAGTGAACATTCCTTTGAAAAAGAGGAGAGGATTATACATTACAAGAGGGCTGGCCTTACAGAAAAAGGTCGTTCTATTGGTCTCAACGATATCATGTCTTTGGAAATAATTTCCTTGAGCGAGAGTTCAAAACAACGGGACAGGAGACAAACCCCAAAGAAGCAGACGTCCAAACTAAAAACTGTGGGACAATCCATTTCAGGCTCCTCGGAAAACCCGAGACTCTATGAAACAATAAGGGAATGGCGCCTGCGTATGGCTAAGAAAAGAGGGGTCCCTGCCTTCCGAATCTTTACGAACCAGGTCCTGGATAATCTGGTACGAGATCTACCCACAACAAACGATGAACTGCTCATGGTCCATGGAGTTGGCCCGTATTTTGTTCAAAGATACGGTAGAGAGATTATCCGGATGGTTGAAGAGTATCAGCAATCTATAAAATGAAGATCATCTCACAATTTCATAGGGTCAAGTCTGCCGTTGACTCTTGGTGTAAATTAACAAGAGTCAACGGCAGACCCCTTTACTTATTCGCCATGTGATACTAAAGACCTCTATTGATCTTTTCAGCCAATTCTCGCCTCAATAAACGACACATACCTTTTGCGAGTATCGTATAAAGTTCCGCTTTAGAGAAGTAGCTTCGAATGGTTTTGTGAAGCTTGTACATGTTTGTTCCGTTCACATATTTTAATGGACTGCATAACC
>JAKLQB010000413.1 GCA_022013615.1 Desulfobacterales bacterium
CAATTCTCCCTAAAATACTTTTGGTTTTCAATGTGCACCTCCTTTTGTGTAATTTTTTGAATTTTCAAAGAGCGTCTAAAGAACCACACCCTCCTTTTTTTGATTCTAAAATAATAGCATTTTACGGGACAGATAGAGCAGTATTTAACGTTTACTAGCGTTCAATATTGTTAGTCCGATGACAGCATCTCCCTCGTATCGAATGATTACATCATCATCTGTCAGTTCGCTATCAGTAGCATGACTTGGTTTTTTGAAATTGATATATAATACGTCTGCTTCTGCGTCATAGGATGACCACAGATATTTTTGAGGAGCATGCCTAACTGCAGGAATTAGATTTAAATATTGGCTAATTGCTACTTTGGCCATAATTGATTCCTGCAGTTGGTGGCATTTAAGTTTTATCTTTCTGGGGCTCGTTGGCTATATGTGTTTTTCACGTCCGCTCACCTTGATCGCTCAAGTCCGTAGAATTCTCAGAGCTCATATTTTGGATTTCCGTAATTTAGTGCTGTTGACAAGTTGCTGGTATCGTTCTTTATCCTCGATTTTGAGGCGCTGGAAATATTCCACAAAAAAGGCCAAAAAAATTGAAAGAAATAGTGCTACTACGGTGGAAAGGATGACGATCAAAGCCCTTTTGGGGCTTGATTTCTTGTCAGGTGGAACGGCGCTGTCGAGTATCTGAATGGTATTAATATCCTTGGCCTCCTCAATCTTGGCCATTTCATACTGGCTGGTCACCAGCTCAAAAACTTTTTCCTGTATCTTGGCCTCGCGTATCAACCGGCCCAATTGCATGCCTAAAGCCGGTAATTCATTAAACGGTATATAAAAATTTGACTCTCCCTCTACCATTCCATGTTCTTTAAGTACATTTGTACCGGGATTGCCGCCTTCTATCTTTGCAAGCTGATTCTGGAGCTCGGTGATTTTGGATTTCAGCATGACCGCTTCATTTTGTCTTTCCGTGCCGAATTGCTTCAATACCTCCAGCTCTGTCTGGGCAACGATGATCTCCCCCTTGATCTTGGCCGCCCCTTCAATGGCTACCTTTGCCTGTTCTTCAATAGATACCAGCTTGTATTTTTCCTGGAACTCTTTTAACTCTATCTCGGCCCTGGAAAGGTCATTCTTTGCCTCCTTGAGGCGCTTTTCAAGAAATATCCTTTTTCGCTGACCTTCGGTGATATTCACAGTCCGGTTTATTCGATCAAGCGCATCCAGATAAGTATTTGCCATATCTGCTGCTCGCTTGGGTTCCTTATCTTCAACAGAGACGCTGATTATCTGGTCTTTCCGGGAAACCGCGATATTTGTTCGTTTAGCAAGATGTTTGTAAACGTCCTCCAAATATTTCTTCTCATACAGTCCCTTGAGATTGAACTCCTTGATCAGGGCGTCGGCCACAGTGCGACTTTTAAGCATTCCCACATAGAGATCAGAGGTGGTCTTTCCACTCATAAAACTGCCGGCCAGACCTCCTAATGGGCCACCTGACTGGGTTAGAAGAGTTGAAAGGCCAGAATCCGGCTCCTGTGGAGGAAGTACGCGGGCCGTGGCCGTATACATCTTTGGTAAGATGAGACTCACACCAACAGAAAGGATGATGGCAGCGACCACAATACAGAAAATCATCCATTTGTGATTGATGAGCACCAGGAAATAGTCGATGAGGTTGATTTCATCTTCTATGTATTCAGGTTGGGATGGCTGATCAGGTTGAGTCATTACAAGTTAGCTCGCTTCGCTCACAATTGGAATACTGGAATGCTGGAACCATGGAATAATGGGTTAGTTAGTGTTGCGTGTTGCAAGATGCGTGTTACGGGTTTAATGCGCAAGTGAATCCTATCTCGTAACTCGTAACACGAAACTCGTAACATTCCATACATGAGGCAAAATCACCAAATCTCAATAAATATCAATAATTTTAGTCCCGCCCTGGCGGGATAGAAAATCCGAGACGTTTGATTAACTAAAGCGCCGCAATAATTACCCCTGCTACAACGGCGATCTGAAACATGATCTGGGTGACGTCCTTTACGACTCTCAACCAGGGATATTTTACCACCTTCTTGGGCACTATGATGGTATCGCCGGGATCCACCTTTATGGAATAAAACCCGCCCGAGGACCACCTGTGCTTTTCAGAGTCCCAGCTTGCCATGCCGAAAAATCCCTCCTGGCTCTTGCTCAGGACCGAGCCGTTGGCCTTGACCAAATAGATCTGGCTTTTATCAGCATCATCTGTCGCCCCGCCAACCAGGTTCAGGTAGTGGCCTATGGTTTTATCTTTTTCTGCAAACAGGGCGGTCGGATTAAAGACTTCACCAAGGACGTTCACGTGATCCGGTTTACTCTTCACAATCAGGCGATCGCCAGGCCTAAGCTCAAAATTGTAATTGGAGGATGGAATTATCAGCACCTCCTCCAGCTCAATCACCATACGGCCCGTAGGTTGTGCAGTTCTCAATTTTTGCAGCAATTGTTTCTTGGCATTCAGGGTCTCCCGAAAAATGGCCGCTTCCTCCTGACTCAAAGCCGTTTCCGTGGCCTGGGCGCTGATGGTCAAAATATCATCTTCTAACCTATTTACATAATCTGTTAAACGCTCTTTCTGGACTTGTTTGACGGATTCCCTGAGAAACACAGCTCCAAATGGATATGCCGCATCTGTGACTCCCCCTGCCCTCTCAATGACCGAACTGAGCCTTTCCCCTTCAGAGAAGGTATACTCTCCCGGGAATAGAAACTCTCCCTCTAAGTAGACTCTCTGTTCCAGGACCTTGCTGTATTGAGGAATCTCCCGAATATACACAATGTCATCCGGCTTTAGGGGAATATTATCCTCTGATGACCCTGCCATGGCCTCTCGAATTGAAAAGTCAATTTTCAAGATATCCGTTCCTTCACTCACCGCAACCACTCTGGACACGGTTGCCTTGTCAAGATAGGCATTGCTTGTCAGGTTACCTGCCTGAAATATCAAGTCACTTATCTTCATACCTTTGAATAGACGGTATGTCGCAGGAAACCGAACGGCTCCGCTTATACTCACTTTTGGAATCTGTTTCTTTTCCCAGATCTCGTAAATCTGCACCCTGTCAAGGTCTTGAAGCAGGAGGTTCTGCTCCTCATCGCCTGCCAGCAGAGCGCCCAGGTTGAATTCGACGATTTCGGGATGAAGGTCCGGCGGAATCAGTCGAATGATCTCTGCCCGAGGAAGGTAGGCTTCCGCAAGAAGGTCATCATAAGATGAAATTATATCACGCAGTCTCATTCCGGATTTCAATTCATACTCGCGGGGGTATTTAACATGACCCTCAAGATAGACCACCTGGCGAACTTTCTCATGTACCGGGTAGATCTTTATTACATCTCCGTCTTTAAGTGGGGCTCTCAAGTTTTTGTCGGCAGTATCAGGAGATAAAGGGTCCAGATTAAAGCTTTTGACCACCCTTAGCTGATGTCCCTTTATTCTCTCAATAATCACATTATTAAGATATCCGAACGGCAGCACACCCCCGGCCAGTTCAATGGCATCCCCAATGGCTTCCCCGCCTTTCATCTCGTAGATAGCCGGACGCCTCACATTGCCTGCGACTCCCACAACAGACCCAATAACAGGTATGAAAATAGTATCTCCTGTCTGGAGCCGTATGTCATTATTCTTCATGCCCTTGATAAAAAACTCATACAAATCAAGTGTGGTGACGTGTTTTCCGTTTCTGAGGACCTTTACGTTTCTCAGGCTGCCGTTCTTACTGGGCCCTCCGGCAGCATAGAGGGTGGAGATCACGGTTGAAAGGGAACTTAACGAATAGGTGCCAGGGTTATTTGCCTCGCCTACAAGGAATATATCTATGGTTCGCAGACGCCCCATGGTAACGCTCATTTCAAAATCGGGATAATATTCCTTGAACTTTCGAAACAAAAACCGCTTTAGCTCGTCAAAAGACAGGCCACTGACGTCCAAAGTTCCCAGGTTTGGAACAATGATTGAGCCATCCCGTGTGACTGATACACTATAAGATTTTTCTGCCCTCCCCCAGAGATGGATAGTAAAGTTATCTCCCGGTCCAATAATGTACCCGGCTCCCACAGGCACATTAGTTATGGGTGTAAAGGTCGATATATCTTTGGAAAAAAAATCATACCCATACTGATTCAGATCGCGGGATATATCTGTAGGAAACTGGCCGGACAGGATTCTTTCTATACGAGAAGGAGGCTCAGGCTTCTCAGCAGGCTTCCCTTCCTCCTCCAGGGTAGGAGGACCAATTTTTTTATCCCTGATAATTGAAGCAAGGTCGGGGTACTTCTGTAGCCATTCCCTTTTTTCTGTATCAGTCAGGCCTTCAAATAGAAATATCTTGTCAGTTTTGCTGAGGTTAATAAACAGCGATTCTCTATCAGCTTCACTAAGGTTATTAAAGATTTCCTGTTTGTCAGCATCTTCGAGGCTAATAAACAGCTCTTTTCTATCGGCTTCACTGAGATTGGTGAAAAGTTTTTCTCTATCAGACTCACTGAGGCTTTCAAAAACTGCCTTTTTTTCATTTTCACTGAGGTTGCTGAAAAATCTCTTTTTCTCTTCAAGGCTGAGGAGCAAAAAGTCCTTGACGGCCTCGCTCTTTTTGAACTCGCTACGAGAAGAGACGGGGGCGCTTTGGGTTTGCGCCTTAACATACCCCGGAGAACCCCATAAAACTGCAAAAAGGGAAACAAGTATCAAGAAGATGCCTGGGGATATTGAATGATTTTTCATGATTCTAAGCCCTATTTTTTTGGTAATAGTTCACCGCAAAGGCGCACAAAGTACGCCTTTTCACAGCTCCGCCCCGTCGGTTACAATAAATCGATAAGCCCAACATTTTGATATTCCTATATTAATCGTTAAGTAAATGTTTTTCGTGAGATATTCCGAAATCGTGATGTCTTTAGTGGCAAATGCTTATCCAGGCAGGGCAATTCTTGCTTAGGGGGGGTAGAAGTTTTGTGGTTCAGCATCAACACGTTTAGCTGGCAGTAGCCTCAATCAAAAAAATACCCGGCTATGACCGCCACACATGGCGGACTGTCGGGCACATCGTATGCGTTCACGGGTTCAGAGTTCAAAGGTTTAACGTTTCTTTTTTGGTAAAGCCTGATGGAATAAATGAGTCTCGGCGGAACTCTCAATCGAATTATTCCGCCATTTTGCGTATGAATCAACCTGCTGTGCCATCTGCTGTGCCATAAATTTGTTTTTTCAACCCAAAGTCGCAACCAAAATTCATGGCTGACGTATCAACGGTTGAGATTTGCATTGAACTTCGAATCTCTCGTATGTGACTCCGCAAGGCCAGTGTCACTTTTTTGATCAAACTGGCAACTTCGGTGGCCAGAGGCGGCGCTGAACCCTGAACATTTAACCCCGTGAACGGCTACTGCACATCTTCAGTCTATTACCCCTTATCGAGCCCCCCGATCTTAATGAGTTGGAGTGGTCCCTCCTCCGCCACCGCCCCCACCTCCACCAAGGCCCATAGCGATAAGTCCAATAAATGCAGCCCCACCTGCAATATACCAGATAGTATCCGTACCCTTTAACCCTTTTGTGGCTCCTTCACCGGCCTCTCCAGCAGCGGCAACGTCTTCCGCAGCCGGTTCAACAGGAGTGATTTCTTTAGCAGGAACGACCGCTTCGCCAGGAACAGGTATTTCGGTAACAGCTGGCTTTTTTGCGGGAGCAACAGGCACGGTCTCTGCACCCTCGCTCGCTGCAGAAGCCGCACTTTCAGCAGCAATACATATAGAACTCGAGAAGGGAAGGAAAATGACGGTCATCAGTAACAGTAATACTCCGACTTTGCCTGTAAAAGAAATTTCTCTTCTTTTCATCAAAAAATTCTCCCTTCGTGAGGATGCTAAAATAGACTCAATGCAGAATTGAGGAATTCCGAATTTAGGGATTGAGGAATTGGACGTATTATTGACGTATTATTATTGATTTTAATTCCTAAATTCCTGAATCCCTGAATTCCTAAATTTGGAACAACATTTTGAAAATAGGTTTATCTCCTATCTCCTAA
>JAKLQB010000003.1 GCA_022013615.1 Desulfobacterales bacterium
GCATTTCACGGGGTAAATCACCCATAGGTGCCACAAGAAGGAATTTTTCTTAAAGTTTATTAGAGACAGACGTTGTTGGATAGGATGGCTGTTTGAAGCAAAAAAGAGGTATGGGTTAAGCATGCTCCATGCACAGAGAGTATAGCAGTTGGTAGTAAGCAGTTTATTGAGATTACATTAAAAAGGCTTGGGGTTAAGGTAAAAGGACGGAAGATTGTTGGCGGCAAAAAAAGCTACGAGCTTCGTGAACCAGCGATTCCTTACGGGGTCAATTTTACTCCCGAAAATGGCCTTTTAAGGCTTAAAAATACCTATTTTTGGGATGAGATTATATAAATATCAAAAGTTTAGCTTGGCGACCCCAAGCGACACAAGCGAGTCAATTAGGCTGCTCATCGAAAGGATATCAATACATGAAGAGAATTAGACAGAAGTGCATCATCCCAAGCGCGGCGTTCTCCGTACCAAAGAGGCTCATCAAGCAATACGACCACTTTCCTGAGAGATCTCCGAGCGTCGGAGACCTTATATTTGGGGAAGTATGCCTTCTGGGGTATCATAAAACGATCGAGAGTGCGTCCGCACGGATACACACGATTCATGATCGGACCCGAGCCGTGTTCGTGTTCGGCAACAGATACGCGCCAGACCACTTCGAAGGACTTGTTCCCGAGATAATTGGCGATACCGTCGACTTGCTCGCCCGCAGCGGACTGGTTGGTGAGATGAAGTGCCAGAACGAGTTGATCAGCTCTCCGACAAAGCTGCGCATGCTTGGCTATGTATGCGATTGCACCGGCGAAGTGGTCAATACGCGAGATTATGTTTTGATCAAACCTCAAAAGATGGTGCGCAACGCCCCGGGTGCCAAGGTGATCCTTTGCATCGGAACGAGCATGAATTCAGGCAAGAGCTATGCTGCGGCTGCCTGCTGTTACGCTCTATCGTCCGCTGGAAAGACGGTACGGGCTGCCAAGGTCACCGGTACAGCCAGCCTCAAAGACATCCTTCTAATGGAAGATTGCGGCGCTCAACATGTCGCCGACTTCTCCTATTTCGGTTTCCCCTCAACCTACATGTTGGAACGTGGGGATCTCATGGGGATTTTTCATGACGTTGACATGAAGTATGGGAATAATCCCAGAAACTATCTCGTTATCGAGTTTGCAGATGGCATCTTCCAGCGAGAGACTGCGATGCTGCTTCAAGAACCCGAGGTGCGCTCCCGTATCCATAAATTGGTTTTCTGCGCTGTCGATTCAGCAGGGGTTGTGGGGGGACTCCAAGTCCTAAAGGAATCCTTCGATCTGAGTCCTTGTGCGATTTCCGGATTGTGCTCAAGTTCTCCGCTGGTCAGGCGTGAGATTGCGGAGTTTACTGATATACCTATTCTGGAGAGCATGAAGAGGGATTTCAGGGCAATCTATGAACTCATAAGGTAAAGGGAGCCGAACCAATTGCTGCACCCGACAGGAAATAGCGTGCCGCTTCGCTCTGCGCCATTTCCTGGGTCAGATGGGGGTGGAACCAAGCTAACCATTTGATATATTTATAATATGATCGGTTTTTTCCTTATTTTTAGGGCTTAAACCTTCAATTTTCATATCAAAAAGGGTGGTTTAAGAAAGCGGCAGTAAGATGCCAAGGGCAAATCGTCATTACATCCCCGGCTATGTGTGGCATATTACCATAGGTGCCACAAGAAGGAATTTCTCTTAAAGTTTTATTAGAGACATTAAAAAGGCTTGGAGTTAAGGCAAAAGGACGGAAGATTGTTGGTGGCAAAAAAAGCCATTGTTATTGGAGCCACATCAGGAATTGGTAAAGAATTAACCAAGATTCTTTCTCAAAATGGCTATGTTGTTGGTATTGCTGGGAGACGAATCCATCTTCTGGAAGAACTTCAGTCAGCATTGTCCACTCACATATTGCTTCGGCAAATGGATGTTTCTGAAACATCCAGAGCCATAGAGGAGCTTAAAAGCCTTATTGCTGAGTTGGGCGCTGTTGACTTGATTGTAATTTGTGCTGGAACTGGGTTTATTGATCCTGAACTTCAATGGGATAAGGAGAAAGAAACTATTGATGTGAACGTCTTAGGATTCTCAGCAATGGCAAACGTGGCATTTCACCATTTTGTGCAGCAAAACTCAGGTCATTTGGTCGGTATTTCATCTGTTGCTGCCATTCGAGGTGGCGATACACCAGCATACAATGCCTCAAAGGCATTTGTCTCCAATTATCTGGAGAGTCTTAGATATAAGGCTTCAAAGATGCGTTTAACAATCGCAGTAAGCAATATTCAACGTGTCCTTTCGGCAAGCCTGCGTAAACGAAAAAAAAGTGAATTTTCATGTATTTTTTTTGTGCGGGGAGGATGCCTAGTGTGCGGTGTATATCATCCCAGGTTCAAGATAGATTATTGATTGGTAGAGGATATGGCCTGCC
>JAKLQB010000414.1 GCA_022013615.1 Desulfobacterales bacterium
CCCGCCGCAGGCTAAATCCCGCTTTCAGTCCCGCTTTTAGCAGGAAACTGTGAACCTGACAACCTGAGTGGTTACGTTGTGTTGAGGCTATTCTATTACCTGGTACGATAAAGTCAAAGTAAAGCTTAACCTGATGATTTTAGATTATGATTGCCCTATCTGTAAAATCCCCCCTAGCCCCCCTTTGAAAAGTGGGGAATCTTGACCTCTCCCCTTTGCAAAGGTGGGAAATCTTGGCCTCCCCCTTTTGAAAAGGGGGATTGAGGGGGATTTTCACCCTCCTGTTTACTTGGTTTTTTCGGAGTCGTCTATTGCTCTATTTCGCTGTATAAACCGGCCAACCGGATGAACGGTGGCGGAGGGAGTAGGATTCGAACCCACGGTACCTCTCGGCACAACGGTTTTCAAGACCGCCTCCTTAAACCACTCGGACATCCCTCCAACCTATACATATTCTAAGCCTTTTATAATAACAACACTTGGACGAATAGTCAAAAATTTTATCAGGAATTCTAATTATGACCTTTAGGCCTTGCTAATGCAGGGCCGTGGGGTCTCTTTTTAAAGGCCGCAAGAAAAATGCTACCACAGCTTGTCGAACGCCCCCGTGGCCTTGAATAAAGGCTCCGAGCAGGCAGAGAAGGCGTCAGTTGCAAAGGAGACTCTCCTTTGGGGCTGTCCTATAACGAATTTCAAGGCTACGCTGCCGTTCAATAGAATGAGGCAGGACTTTGCGGCCTTTAAAAAGAGACCCCACGGCCCTGCATTAGTAAGGCCTAAAGGTCATAATTAGAATTACTGAAAATCCAGGGAAAAAATTGAGGAGGATTATAGGGAATGGAGATAAAGACTTTAGGCGTAGTTGGTGCAGGACAGATGGGTTCAGGCATTGTACAGGTAGCTGCGAGCAACGGGTTATCAGTGGTTATGAATGATATTAAGGATGAATTTGTGGAAGGGGGCTTTGCAACCATTGAAAAGAGCCTTGACCGCATGATCAAGAAGGAAAAAATCACTGAGGAAGATAAAAAAGGAATCTTGAGCAGGGTAGAGGGTTCGACATCACTGGAGGACATGGCCAAGGCCGATTTTGTTGTGGAAGCAGCAACAGAGAATGAGGTCCTTAAGCAGCAGATTTTCTATAAATTGGACGAATACTGCAGGGAAGGCGTTATTCTTTCATCAAATACGTCTTCCATCTCCATTACCAAAATTGCAGGGTCAACAAAAAGACCGGAAAAGATAATTGGCATGCATTTTATGAACCCTGTTCCTATGATGAAGCTTGTAGAAATCATTAATGGACTGGCTACTTCCGATGAGACCTTCCAGGTGACGCGAGATCTGGCCGTGAAATTGGGGAAGACCCCTGTACCGGCCAACGATTTCCCTGGTTTTATAAGCAATAGGGTTCTTCTACCGATGATCAATGAGGCAATCTTTGCGCTTTTTGAAGGTGTGGGCACAGCAGAGGATATCGACCAGGTAATGAAATTAGGAATGAATCACCCCATGGGTCCTCTGGCACTGGCTGATCTGATCGGTCTGGATACGTGTCTGGCCATTATGGAGGTCCTGCACCGGGGAATGGGTGATGATAAATACCGACCATGCCCGCTTTTAAGGAAACATGTGGATGCCGGTTGGCTTGGCAGGAAAACGGGCAAGGGGTTTTATGATTATTGATTCCAATACATCTTTGAGGTTCTGAAATCGAGGAGAATAGATTATGGCAAAGATATTGATTGTGGACGATGAAGAACATATCCGATATCTGTATTCAGAGGAACTGAGTGAGGCAGGGTATGAGGTTATAACAGCCGAAAGCGGGTATATGCTTTTGGAGAAGATCGAGGAGGAAAAGCCGGACCTGGTGGTGCTGGATATCAAGATGGTGGACTACAATGGCCTTGATCTGTTGCAAGACATTAGAAACAAGTTTTACACTATGCCTGTTGTTCTCTGCACCGCCTACGACACCTTTAAGGAGGATATGAAATCTATTGCCGCGGATTTCTATGTCATAAAATCATTTGATTTGACAGAACTTAAAAAGAAAATAGCTATGGCACTGGAGGCAACCGTAAATACAGAGTAGGGCACCAGGCATCGTGAAATTGGTTTTTCGGTTTATGTTTAAAGAAAAGCCCAAAATATGTGCCATAAGGCACGGATTTTGGGCTTTATTATTTGTATGAGCTCCTCACAAAAGCCCCCATGGCTTGCTTGCCCGAATTTCAATTCAATAATAGTCAACAACCCCAACGTCCCCATTGCCCCAAGGGACAACCCGATGTCTGGTTCTGGACAAATTGAGTGGAAGTCAGTTTGAAGGGAAATCACTTTTTCAAATGACAGGCTACATAATGGCCATTCACTATTTCAATTAAGGGAGGCTCTTCTTTACTGCAAATACCTTCAACGTATTTACATCGGGTACGAAAGTGACACCCGGAGGGAGGATTGATGGGGCTCGGAACATCACCTTGCAGGACGATCCGTTTTCGGTCCAGGGTCGGGTCAGGTATAGGTACTGCAGAAAGCAGGGCTTCGGTGTAAGGATGCAGAGGATTAGAATAGAGATCTTCTGTATCAGCTAATTCTACAATCTTGCCTAAGTACATTACCGCAACTCTGCCGGAAATATGTTTTATTACACTCAAGTCATGCGCAATAAAAAGATAGGTAAAGCCGAACTTAGCCTGGAGGTCTTCTAATAGATTTATTACCTGGGCTTGAATGGAGACATCCAGGGCCGAAACCGGCTCATCGCAGACTATCAACTTCGGGTTTAATGCCAGGGCTCGGGCAATCCCGATCCTCTGACGCTGCCCACCACTAAATTCATGAGGATATCTTTTCATGTAACGAGGTGACATACCCACTGTTTCCAGAAGATTAACAACTCGTTCCTCTTTTTCTTTCCCTTTTGCGATGTTATGAATATATAAAGGTTCTCCTATGATATCTCCTATTGTCATCCTTGGGTTAAGAGAACCAAAGGGGTCCTGGAAAATGACCTGCATATTCCGTCTTGCATTCCTCATTTCCTGTTTGCTTAGTTTAGAGATGTCTGCTCCTTCAAAATATACTTCTCCCGCCGTAGGCTCGTAGAGTCCTAAAACCAGTCTGCCGACAGTAGTTTTTCCGCATCCGGATTCCCCTACCAAACCCAATATTTCACCTTTATTGATATGAAAGCTTACTCCATCTACTGCCTGGACATAGCCTACTATTTTAGAAAAGATCCCTCCCCGAATAGGAAAATACTTTTTTAGTCCTTTTACTGTAAGCAAGATACTATCTCCTGGATGGACTTATTCCGAAGCCGTCACTTTTTATCTTGATAACTGAACTGTTAGCTCAAAAATATGTTCTTTTATCCTCATCATAAATGAAGCAACAGACATTATGTGTATTACTTACTTCCTTTAATTGTGGTTCTTCTTTCTTACAAAAGCTTTTAGCAAACTTGCAGCGGGGATGGAATCTACATCCTGAAGGAAATTCCAGGGAATTAGGCACCATTCCCGGAATGACTTCCAGCCGCCTCTTTTTCGTATCTGTCAGACGGGGAATAGAATCATAAAGGGCTTGGGTATAAGGATGCCTGGGATCTTTAAAGATAGTTTTTACATCGGCATACTCTAAGGCTTTACCGGCATAGGCGACAAGTACATCATCAGAGACCTCGGCAATGACGGCTAAATCATGCGTAATCATCATTACCGCCATGCCTATTTCTTCTCTTATTTTCTTAAGTAACTCCAGGATCTGTGCCTGAATGGTTACATCCAAAGCCGTAGTGGGTTCATCTGCAATAAGCAATTTTGGTTCACAGGATAAGGCCATGGCAATCATTGCCCGCTGCCTCATTCCCCCACTCAACTGGTGTGGATAGTTATCCATTCGTTTCTCTGGAGATGGCATACCTACCAGATCTAACATCTCTATTGCCTTCTTGAGTGCCTTTTTTTTATCCAATTTCTGGTGCAGGATAATAGGCTCTATAATCTGGTTTCCAATGGTAAAAACAGGGTTCAAAGAGGTCATGGGTTCCTGAAAGATCATAGAAATATCATTTCCCCGGATTTTTTTTATCTCAGATGAGCTTTTCTTTAAAAGGTCTTCACCCTCAAACCAAATTTCCCCCTCAATTATCTTTCCTGGAGGACTGGCTACTAACTGCATTATAGAAAGGGCTGAAACACTTTTACCGCATCCTGATTCTCCTATCATCCCCAGGGTTTCCCCTTTCCTGATAATAAAATCCATTCCGTCAACTGCCCGGGCAATTCCGTCTTCGGTATAAAAATAGGTCTTCAGATTTTTTACTTCTAGCAATATATCGCTCAACAGTTACTTTACTCCTTTTATTCCTAATGTTTCTGCTCAGCTAATTATTCTCCTCGAAGTCGAGGATCAATCATGTCACGAATACCATCACCAAGCAGGTTAAAAGAGAGGATTGTGATAAGGATACTCAGGCCCGAATAAACAGAGATCCCAGGCGCATTAATGAGAACGTCAACACCCTCACGGATCATATTTCCCCAGGTAGGCGTAGGGGGCTGAACGCCCAAACCGATAAAAGCAAGATTTGCTTCAAGTCGGATTGCCACGCCTACCCAAAGAGTTCCGGCGACCAGGAGTTCCCCGAAGATGTTAGGAAAGATATGTCGAACAATAATTCTGGGCGCCTTTGCCCCTATGGCCTGAGCTGCAAGAACATATTCACTTTCTTTCAGTGACAGAAGTGATCCGTGAGCCAAACGGGCAAACCTTGGAGTCATTACAATTCCAATCGTGATAATCAAATTAAAGAGATTCGACCCTAATGCGGCTGTTACAGCTATTGCCAATATAAGGTCGGGAAAACACATCAATATATCGACGATTCTCATTAAAATGCTTTCCACTTTCCCTCTAAAATAGCCAGCTACCATGCCCATTGTTGTCCCCACAAGCATTCCCAAAAGAACCGAAGAAATACCTATGAGTAAGGAAACCCGGCTGCCCCAGATAATTCGTGAAAAAACATCTCGCCCAAAATCGTCAGTACCTAACCAATGTTTGCTACTGCTCGCCATAAGGCGGAAATAAGGATCTTGTTCTAAAGGATCAAAGGGTGAAATCCAGGGAGCAAAAATTGCAATTAACACAATTAGTAATGCGAGCAGTCCTCCTACCAAAGCAGTCCTGTTTCTTATAAAAGCAGACCACATTCTTTGGCGTTGAGTCATTTCTGTAAGCATTACATCCTCTTTTGTTTCAAATATTTTCAATCCTACTCAGGTTAGTATTTCCTGTTACGGTTTCTGCGCAAGCCCTTAATCATACTTAATTCGAGGATCGATTAGCCCATAAACCAGATCCGTCAAGAGATTTATAATAACGACAATAACCGTATAAAGCACCATAACTGATTGAAGCGTTGTATAATCTCTCTGTTTAATTGCTCCCACCATTAATTTTCCTAATCCGGGCCGGGAAAACACAATTTCTACCATTACAGAAGAACCGATGAGTACAACTGCATAAAGCCCACCTAAGGCAACGATTGGAATGAGCGCATTTCGCAAAACATGCTTGTACAAAACAATTCGTTCAGGTACGCCCTTTGAGCGAGCTGTTCGCACATAATCTTCTCGGAGTATGTCCAGAATAGAAGAACGCGTCATCCGTGTTACATAAGCTGTCATTATTAGCGCAAGAGAAAGTGCTGGCAGGAAAAGATGTCTGAGGTTATCTGCTAAATTTGAGAGGTCGCCTCCACCCACAACTGGAAAAAGCGGAAACTTAATTGAAAAAACCAGTATTAACAGGATACCTAAGTAAAAAGCAGGCACTGAGAGGCCTATTAAAGAAAAAATACGATTAAAGTAGTCTATAAAACTATTTCGTTTAACGGCTGCTGAAATACCTAAAGGAACCCCAAAGATGTAACCAAGAAGTATTGCACTAAGGGTAAGTTCTAAGGTATAGGGAAGAACTCTTGCTATCTGAGAAGAAACCGGATAACCGGTAATGGTAGAGGTGCCAAGGTTCCCCTGGAACAGATCAGCAATAAATCGGAGGTATTGAAGCCAGAGCGGAGCATTCAGGCCCATCTTCTCTCTCAAGGCATTTACCGCTTCTTTACTTGCATAATCTCCAAGCGCTGCTACCGCTGGATCGCCGGGTAATATACGCACAACTACAAAAACCAGCGTTAACACAACAAAAAGAATAGGAATGCTTTGAAGAATTCTGCGAACGGCGTATTTAAACATGGCCCCAATACCTCCTTAAAATATGAGCCTGTTGTTCAACCGGCTTTTCGACGTACCCCCCATGCCACGAGCATTTTCCGGATAAGAGATTGGCACAGATTCTGACTAATCTTTATGAAGCCACAAAAAGGCGCAAAATTCACAAAAACTGAAACAGGTCTGTAGCAATATCAGGAGATTACAAACAAAAAAATAGGCGTCTGACTTTTTACGAATGCATCAATTTTAGCTGGTTGTAGAAATCCCGATACATTTTATGGTAGGTGGGACTTTAGTCACCCGAAAACTCGGAGACTAAAGCCTGTCCTACCCGACCTAATTGAGTTGCAGTTACACTCATTACCCTGTCGGAATTCCGGCAGGAGTTAATGAGCCAGGATTTTTGTTTTCTCGGTTATTTGCGGAGAATAGGTCTGCCAGCTAAATTCAAGCGGGTGCCCTAAGTCCACGTAGGACTTCATAGGGAAAGCATACTTCAACCGAATTATCGGCAAAACGGCTGCATTTTTAAGAAGTTTAATCTGGGCCTCTTTCCAAAGTGCAATCTGTTTCTTAGAATCAAGTTCGAGTCTTGCCGCTTTAATGAGGTCATCTATACTATCAATTTTTCCATCACCATCCGCATCAACTGTTCCATAATGAGAAAAACCCGTATCAGGTTTTTTACCTGTTACGACAGTTGAATCGGAATGAAAGAAGCGGGTTAGAAAAACATCAACATTGGGCCTCCAGCACGCGTAATAAACGGCCGGACTTGCATCATCACGGATTAAGCTATGGAATGATGAATGGTCGACTACCTTCAACTTCA
The DNA here is from genome assembly GCA_022013615.1 of Desulfobacterales bacterium. The sequence continues at coordinate 7,084 of JAKLQB010000414.1, forward strand.
TATCAATGCCCGCTTTTTTAACCTGAGCTTGAATGGCGATCATAGGTTTTCGGTAACTTGTTGCAAGTTCGCTGATTATGACTTCTGTTTTAAAGCCATCCGGGTAGCCGGCCTTGGCCAGGAGTTCTTTTGCTTTTACCACATTATCTTCGTATACCACTCCTGCTTCAATCGCTTCTGCCTTTGTTAAGGCCCCAGTTGCAGGGGCTGCCATCGCGCTGGAATAAATCGGAATAGCTAAACTTTCCCCCATAAACGCAGCAACAGCTTTACGGGAAACTGCGTAACAAAATGCCTTTCTAACTTGTATATTGTCAAAGGGAGCTTTAGTCATATTCAAGTGAAGCATTTGTACTTCACAGGGGCCAAAGGTTGTGACGCTAACATTGGGAAAAGTGGCGATTTTTTTTATCCATTTATCCTCATTTAGCCCTTCAATTATGTCTAATTCCCCTGTCCTAAATCCAAGCTCACGGGAACTGACAGAAGGCATATATCTTATCTCTACTTGTTTTAAAATAGGTGCCCCTCGAAAATAATTCTTATTTTGAACAAGAACTGTTTTCTGCCTGGGATCATACGCCTTGAACATAAACGGCCCGGTTCCCACTGGATGGATTTTTATCCAATCATTTCCTTTTGTTTCTATGGCCTTTTTGCAGACAATAAATCCCCCCGCATAGTTGGCGAATTTAGCAAGAAAAAGGGTTTCCGAAATTGGGTTTTCTAATGTAATTTCAACAGTGTAGGGGTCAATTGCTTTAAAATCTATTCCCGCATATTCGCCTGCATAAGATGAATGATCAGGATTGGCAGCACGTTTTAAAGAATAGACGATGTCTTCCGAGGTCAGTTCGTATCCATTGGGATGTCCTGGAAACGGATGGAAAAGGACCCCTTTTCTTAAATGAAACGTCCATACCTTGCCATTTTTTGAAACTTCCCAGGATGTAGCCAGGTCTGGTTCAGTATTTACCTGCTTTCCAGGGGGGTAGCGAACAAGACCGTTAAAAATGGGATCTACGGTACTTCGATCCACAGTTGTCGCCGCTCGATGAGGATCAAGCGTTTTGGCATCTCCTGCATCAAAAGCAATATGCAAGACTTGTTCTTTTGCCAATTTTTCGGTGGCCCCAGCATTATAAACGCCAATTAAGCCCACCAGAAACACCGTTATCATCACTAAAAGAAAAAATCGCTTTTTCATTTATTCCTCCTTAAGAAAAGAAACATTGTCCCTTGAACGCTTTTAAAAAGAGAAGTTATTTAATCCCTACTTTTTCTTTTTTTAAAGCCTTCTGTTCTATCCCAGATAGAGACGGGCCTGTCTATTTCTTCACCTCCATTCCGGCCTTTTTTTCTATCTTTGAAAACTGGCTAATATTCTATCGTGGTTAAAGTTTATTCCCTTTTCTCTTCCCTATCATTTAAATGAAAAATCCAGGAGTTCGGCCGAATCTGTTGCCATGGCCATCCCCGTCAGATTCATTGCAATAAAGCCTTGGCCAATTTAGTGGCTGAACCCGCATCAGGGGCATAACCGTCAGCTCCGATTTCGTTTGCATAATTTTTAGTGACAGGGGCTCCGCCTACCATGATCTTGACCCGATCCCTTAGACCGCTTTCAACCACTGCATCGATGGTTTGCTTCATCATGGGCATGGTCGTGGTCAGAAGAGCTGAAAGACAAACCATATTAGCATTTTTTTCATTAACTTCTGACACGAATTTATCAGGAGAAATATCTACACCCAGGTTGTAGACCTCAAAACCTGCACTTTCAAGCATCATGGCAACGAGGTTTTTCCCAATATCATGGAGATCTCCCTTTACCGTTCCGATGATCACCCTCCCCATAGCGCTCATGTCTTCCTCGGCCAAAAGAGGTTTCAAGATTCCTACAGCAGCGCTCATAACCTTTGCCGCCCTCAGGACTTCAGGGATAAACATGTCTTCATTTTCCATCTTTTCGCCGACTACGTCCATCCCCGCAATAAGACCCTGGTTCAAAATTTCTTTGGCTCCTACTCCCTCGTCCAGGCCGTTCTGAACTAGTTCAAGCACCTTCGCTTCATCACATTCAATTAATGCGTCTACAATAAGTTTAAAATCAAACATGCTTAACCTCCCTTTTTTCTAAAGTAGTATGTCATACTTTTTCCGGATAGCCTGGTCCACTTCCTCCGGAATATACGATTTTTCATCGTGCGCTAGTATTTTTTTCGCTATTTCCCTGGCCCTTGCAAAGGCATCTTGAGAGCCGTCTTTTTCCCACTTATCCCGGCCCTTTGAATCGGTCACCCCGTTTCCATCAAAGTATTCCTGCCGCATATGCTCTAATGTATGCGGTGACATCATGAAATTGCCTCCAGGCCCAACAGAGTCGATAACTTCCAGGGCCAGATGTTCCGAGTCCACATCAATTCCCTTGAGGGCCTTGCAGCTCATTCCAATGATTTCATCATCGATAACGAATTGTTCATAGGACACTGCGAGCATGGATTCCAGCATTCCGGCTGCATGGTGGACATAATTGGAACCACCCATTGCCGCGAGCAGCGTTGTCATTGCCTTCTCCCAGCCAGTCTGGGCATCAGGGAGCTTGGAATCCGTAAGTCCTGATGAATTGTAATTAGGCACCTTGATATAGTCCGCCAACTGGTGAATCGCCGCATTCATCATTCCGCATTCCACTCCTCCCCCGCGATAGCCCATAGTTCTGAGATTGGCCATACCGGGAATGCCCCCATACAATAACGGGGCCCCCGGGTTTGTCAACTGACAGATGGAGATTCCCGCAAGCTGTTCCGCATGAATCTGGGCGAGAGTGCCAGCCATGGTAATGGGCGAAGTTGATCCTGCCATGGGCGCACAGGAAAGCGCTACCGGAATGCGGTTTCGCACGGCCTCCTGCATTATTAGTGTTGTTTCTGTGTCAAGTTTCAGGGGACTGATGGCAAAGGAGGTAATAATGGAGATAAATGGCCTTTCTTTAAGCTTTTCAAGGCCTCCCGCGACCATGGAAGCCAGGTCGAGCACCTTATGGAACTCCTCGACATCGTTTACTCCGGCCATGACGTGTTTTGCTGTAGCCTTTAAGCACGTGTAAAATACATTCACGTCATAGGCCTCTTTTGGAATATCTGTCGGGATACACGGCCTGACCAGAAAGTGGATATTGTCCAGTTGATCCACCAGCCGTGTCAGTTGATACAGGTCTTTAAGGGTGGTGGATCTGACCTCACCGGTCTCAAGATCGAGGACCTTTATGGCTGCCCCTCCTGTGCCCAGATGCACGCGATGCTTTGTAAGATCCAGATCATTTTTGCCATCCCGGCTGTACATTATGACCTGCTCGGGGGCTTTGGCTGCCTGCTCAATTACCAAGTCCCTGGGAAAAGTAATACGAGATCTATCCCGGTCTACTGTCACGCCTGCCTTTTCAAGCATTGTTAAGGTGTCATCCAACCCGGATTCATAGGTGAACCCTGTTTTTTCCAGGATGCTGAGTGATGCCTCGTGAATGGTTTTAACCTGTTCTTCTGAGAGGGGCCGGTATTGACCGCCCGTAAGACCTTTTAAATCCATGTTTTACTCCCTGTTTTATTGACTATTGACTATTGACTATCGACTATTTAAAGATGAAGTCAAAAGTTCCCTTTATCCATTTTTCATGTGTCCTTTTTATCAGAACTCCTGGAGCCACAAAAGGAAGATTTTGATAAACATTCTGAGAAAGCCTTTTCTCCGGCGGGTCGGAGGCCATATTCA
>JAKLQB010000415.1 GCA_022013615.1 Desulfobacterales bacterium
CCTTCTATTTGTATTATTCTTTTCAGGCATGCCCGTCGGTTTTGCTATGGGCATTGTGGGTTTCTGTGGCTTTTGGTATGTGGTCTCATTCAAAGCAGCCATCACTATGGTTGCTACAGATATTTGGATGGCATTTTCAAAGTATGGCCTCACCGTAATACCTCTCTTCGTCTTAATGGGGTATCTCGCATTTAATTCGGGAATAGCTGAAAAGCTGTATAATTGCGCTTACAAATGGTTCGGTCATATGCGCGGAGGTCTTGCTATTGCCACGATAGGAGCTGATGAGCTTTTTGCCGCGATCTGTGGCTCCAATACAGCTACTGCAGCCACTATGGGCGCTGTTGCCCTGCCACAGATGAAAAAGTACAAGTATGACGACATGCTGAGCAGTGGGACTGTCGTCACCGGCGGCACCTTGGGAACGGTCATGCCTCCCAGCGTGATCCTTATTATAATTGGTTTGCAAACCGAACAGTCTATCATAAAGCTTTTCCTTGCCGGTATTCTGCCTGCCATCCTTCTTGGAATCCTTTTCGTGCTTACCATATTTGTTATTTGCAGAATCAATCCCAAGTACGGCCCTGCCGGGCCAAAGACGAGCCTCAAGGACAAAATAATATCCCTCACCGGGATCATCGAAGCGATAGCCATATTTGTTTTAGTAATCGGTGGCTTATACCTTGGTTTTTTTACCCCAACGGAAGCAGGCGCGGTCGGTGTTTTTTTTACACTTATGGTCACCGTCCCCTTTGGCAGGCTAACCTGGAAGGACCTTACTAATTCTATTAAGGACACACTGAAGATATCATGCATGGCCTTCTTCCTTGTCACAGGGGCCATTATTTTTGGTCGCTTCTTAGCCGTAACCAGACTGCCGTTTATGTTAGCTGATTTTGCCGCTTCGCTTCCTGTATCACCTTACATCATTTTGGCAGTGGTGTTGTTGATTTATTTAATTGGAGGCTGTTTTGTGGATGCCTTAGGGTTTCTGGTGCTTACCATCCCTATCTTCTTTCCTCTGGGGATAGCCCTTGGGTTTGATCCAATATGGTATGCGATTCTCTTAACCATGGTGACGACAATGGGAGCAATTACACCACCAGTTGGAGTCAATATATATGTGGTTAAGGCATTGGCACCGGAAATACCCCTTGGCACTATTTTCCGAAGCGTTAGTTTTTTTCTGGTAGCCTGTATTGTATGCATAATTATACTAATAATTTTCCCTCAAATTGCTTTGATAATTCCAGAAATGGCATATTAAGCTGCGAAAGTGATTTTATTAGAGGTGAAACAAACCATGAAAAAGACCTTTATGCCCACTGTGAAAACGCGTGACGAGTTGGCAGAGTTACAGCTCAAAGGATTGCAATGGACAGTGAACCATGCCTACAACGGATCACCTTTTTATAAGGCAAAGATGGACGATACAGGTGTCCGGCCTGAAGATATCCGCTCCCTTGATGACTTAGACAAGCTTCCTTTCACAACCTCAAAAGATCTGCAGGAAGGATATCCGTTTCCGCTGCTCTCTGTGCCTTTTGAAAAGGTTGTGCGCATTCATGCCTCATCGGGCACTACTGGAAAACGTAAAGTCCTCTGTTACACGCAGAAAGACATAGAAGACTGGACACATTTCTTTGCACGGTGTTATGAGATGGCTCAGCTCACTCAGGAAGACCGGGTCCAGATTGCTGTGGGATATGGTGTCTGGACAGCCGGCATCAGTTTCCAGATGGGATGTGAGGCCTTTGGCGCCATGGCCATTCCGGCAGGCCCCGGAAATATGGATATGCAGTGCGAGTTCCTGATTGACTTTCAGACTACTGTCATGAGCTGCACTGCGTCCATGGGACTCTTAATGGCTGAAGAGGTAAACAAGCGGGGTATCAAAGACAAAATAAATCTCAAGAAAATGATCCTCGGGTCAGAACGATCCAGTAATGCCATGAGAAAGAGGATTGGTGATCTTCTGGGGATTGAGCACATGTTTGACATCCCTGGCATGACCGAACTTTACGGTCCGGGAACCGGCTTGGACTGTACTTATCATACCGGGATACACTATTGGGCCGACTACTATATCTTGGAGATACTGGACCCTGAGACGCTAAAGACGGTTCCCGAGGGAGAAACCGGGGAGATGGTAGTGACCACGTTAAGGAAAGAAGCCGCCCCCCTCATTCGTTACCGGACCAGGGATTTAACCCGTTTGATTTCAGGGGAGTGTCCATGCGGATCTATTCTGCCGAGGCACGATCGGCTCCTGGGACGCTCCGACGACATGATTATTTTCAGGGCCGTTAACATCTATCCGGGCCAGATCGACCATGTCCTGTCAGGCATCGATGAAATAGGCAGTGAATTTCAGATCATTCTCGATAGAAAAGAAGATGGTAAAGACTATATGACCATCAAAGTTGAGCGCAGCGAAGGTGTTGCCAAGAGCCAGGACAGTGACCTGAGCAAAAGAATAAGTACACAGATCAAGAAAGAGATCTTGGTGAGTGGAAATGTAGAGTTGGTAGATTACGGGTCTTTACCGAGATCCGAGAGAAAGAGCAAGAGAGTGTTTGATAACCGAGACAACGATTAAGGGGTAAGGACATGATCGACTATGATTACAGGAAGCCTCAAAGCCTGAAAGAGGTCTTCAGCCTTTTCAAAGAATACGGCCCCAAGGCCACCCTGATTGCAGGGGGTACCGATGTGATGGTCAAAATCAGGAACACGAAAAAGGCTCCAGAGGTTTTGATATCTCTGAGGGGACTTAAGGATCTTAGATACATAAGGAAAAACAACGGTTACCATATCGGAGCCCTGACCACTCACAGGATGCTGGAGCAGTCAGATCTGGTCAAAACCGAGTTGTCTGCCTTACATGA
>JAKLQB010000416.1 GCA_022013615.1 Desulfobacterales bacterium
CGTCGTCCTGGAATTGAACAACGGTCTTGCGCGAGCGTCTTTCAAAATATGTTCGAATCGTTAACGTGCCTCCCCCTCTCATAGCCGCGACGGCATTATTGGTCAGGTTTAAAAAAACCTGCTGTAACTGGCGGGAATCTCCCTTGACCAGGGGAATATTTTCCGCCAACTCCAGAACCAGCTCAATATCGTTCATGTCCAGGGCGTGTTTGGCAACCTTGATTATTTCTTCCAGACACTGGTTTAAATCGGAGTATTCCGAGTTCCCTTCTCCAAGACGGGCAAAGCTTAGTAAGTTCTCTACAACCTGTTTGCAGTGAAGTCCCTGTCTTTCTATTGTCTGCAAGTCTTCAAACTCCTGAGTCCCCTTATCGGTTTTTCGGAGCAAAATATCGCAGAAGCCAAGCATAACACCCAAGGGATTATTCACCTCGTGGGCCACACCTGCCGCCAGAGTCCCAAGAGAGGCCAGCTTTTCTGTATTAATAAGCTGCCTTTCCAAATTCTTGTTTTCTGTAATATCCCTGGCAATACACAACACGGCATTAACCCCGCCCTCTTCATCTTTCAGAGGCATGAAATTGGCACTTATCCAGATTTCGTGTTCTCCGGTTTTCAGTTCAAATTCATCTCGCACACTTTTTCCGAGTTTGTAAACCAGCCCAACTAACTTGAGTTGTTTTTCAGCGACTTTGTCAGGAAACAAACTTGAAAGACCCTTCCCAAGGAATCCCTCAGCCGGCCCACCGAAAAAATTGGCCGTAAAGCTATTCATTGATTGAAAAATGCCCTCCGAATCGACCGTAAAAATAAAGTCTTCGGCACTTTCTACCAGGGAGCGGTACTTCTCTTCGGATTTCTTGAGGTCCTCCGTTCTTTGAGCAACTTTTTTTTCAATTACGCGAGACCATCGGATTTCAAAGAACAGAACAGCCGATGCTCCCAGTAAAATGACGAAAAGAATTAGTCCCTGCAACAGGAATTGCCTCGAGTGACCTTTGTGGACAGCCCCTTCTATTTCGGATACAGGAGCGACCACAGCCACCGACCATTTCTGAGGTGGATTGTCGGAAACGATGATGGGACAATAGGCAATCAGCTTCTTGATTCTTCCAGTTAAGCCACGATGCCAGCCGGAAAAATACCAGCCGGTGCCAGCCTGACCTTTGAGCATGTTTTCTTTCTGAATGAAGTTGATTTTCTCGTAGGAGAGGTTGGGATTTTTCTCTTCCCTGGCCTTGAAGGCGCTCTTTCCCACAAAATCGGCATCGGAATGAAAAAGAAAGTTTCCATTTCCGTCAATGATCCATGCATAACCTGTCTTCCCCGAGCGAATGTTTTTCAAAAATGGGGTCAGAAACCAGGAGACATTGACGTTAAAGACAAGTAATCTCGATGAATCACCTGCCAGGCAAAGAGCAAGTATCAGGCCTGTTCCGGAACGCTTGATTTGCGGTTGAGACACCCAAACACTCTTTTCCTCAAGCATCTCGGTAATGGGCAAAGCATCCAGCGGTATACCCGGCGCTTTATCTGTGGTGTAATGTTTATAAGGCATATAAACATAGGCACTTCGATTCTCCAGATCAACTATTTCAATTCTCCACACACCGCTTTCCAAGACGCGGAAAAAACTCTTCTGTATACTTTCATAGTAGTCTTCCGGGCGAAGTCCTTCCAGGGACACTTCTTTACTGAGCAAAAGCATCTCTTTTTTTATAAGGTGCAGCTCCCGTTCAACAAGATCGGTGATATTACGAGCAATGACCAATTGTTGCTCATTAAACTGGTCCCCTACCTGTTCCCTCATCTCCCTGGCAGACCACAGGCCCAATACCGTGCCTGCACCCAGGAAAATGACAGCCGCCACAGACACAATCACAATGACATTTCTTCTTATTCCGGAACGTTTTCTTTTATCCATCAGGATATCCTAACCTTGCCGCCCCAGAAAACTATGTAAGATAAGGAAATTTGGGTAATTGGATTAGCTGGAGGGATCAAGTGAAGTGACTTTTGGGCCTTTTCTATACCCTCAGGGTCTTCTCCATTTCAAAAAACAGGTCCTGCTCCCTAATCACGCCTACAATCTCCCCTGATCTTGTAACAGCCAGCCTTCTGGCCCTATTCTCGATCATCATCCCGGCGGCTTCCATGAGATTTGAGTCCCCATCGATAGTATGGGGGGCTGGGGACATGATATCTTTAATTTTCTTTTTACCCAGTTCTTCCACCTGTCGTATGAACATGCCCCTCCAAAACATGGGGGAGTATTGGATGCTGTCTGCAGTGGACGGCTTAGGGGCACCTAAATAGGCAGGCATGATCCCTTCCAGTAAGTCCACAATTGCCAGGAGTCCCTGCACCTTACCCCTGTCATCGAATACGAGGATGGAGCGGTGCCCTGTTTCCATAATCCGGCTGGTGGAAACCTTTGAAGTAAAAGATGCTTTCAAGCTGAAAATAGCCTCCTTGACGGTTTGGTCCCCCTTCAGGGTTGTATATTCTTCAATGGGAATCATCACGTCCATGACGCTTTTCTCTTCAGGAGGCAACTCCATTTTCCCATGCCGGCACGCCTCCTCTATTTTGGAAGCCAGAAGATCCATATCGCAGGGTTTTGAAAGGTAATCGAATGCTCCCTCAACTAAGGCCTCCCTGGCAGATGGCATGGCTCCGTGCCCGGTGAGCATGATCACTGGGAGGTCAGGGGAGTGTTTTTTGATCTCCTGCAAGGCCTGATGGCCATCCATACCCGGCATCTTTATATCCAGGATGACCACATCGGGATTCTCTTTAAGCTTTTCAATGGCCTCTTCACCACTGCCAGCCAAAATTGTCTCAAATCCTCGTCTGTTAAGGAGTTTCTTAGTGGTTGCTCTAAATTGTTCTTCATCATCCACCATTAAAACTTTTTTTGTGCTACTCATTACATAAACCTCCTATCCCATGCATTTTACGCACCAAGCCCCTTGATGTAAAGAATCACCGGCCCTAAAGACCAGAAGAACAACACCAGAACAAATATGGAAAGCCCAATAATCAGAAACGCCTGCATCCACTTAAATCCGCACCCTTTGACCATGCCCGTGGCTATGAGCAGCCATTTCCAGGGTTCGGTAAGCCAGACAAACAGAGGAATCCAGGATGCAAGCAGGGTCACTCCTGCTGCAAAGGCATACACGGCGAAGAGCCTTGTAAATGTCACGCGTTTACCAATGGTCATGGTCATGGCCATAAAACCGATACCAGCCGCGATAAGAGGCATGCCAACGGCGTTTATCAGCAATATGCCGGCCATAAGAACGGGTTTCTCGTTAATACAGGTGAGGCTTGCCCCGGTAAAAAACAGGCTGGATATTAGCAAAAAGCCAAAGGGTTTCCCGAACCCCACATTTTCAGGTAACTCACTAAAGAATTGCCTTGGAGAGCCCAATATTCTTGTCAGGGCTTGAAAATAGAATCCAAAGGTGAACCTGTCGTTATCTGCTATTGCAAGGGGCTCTGCCATGAGCTTTCCTTATTAAAAAAATATTCTTCACTTATCCTGTTCATCAGCCAGACAAGATTCCAAACTTTGCAAAAATGCCCCATATAAGCATTATTATTGTAAGTATGAAGAAAAAAGTCCGTTCTGCTTTTTTGCTAAAATAGGTAACTCCTTTTGAGTAAAACAGTGTCTTCTTTTGGTTCACGGCTTTGTCCTCATCGATTCTTTCCATAACTGAACCTCTACCTTAAAACCCGGGTAACCCGCCAAAACCCCTGAAACTCCAGTAGACGGCGGTAAACAGAACAATAAGCACGTTTGCGATAAACCACATGGGTATGCCCACCCTCAGGTAGTCTTTGGGCTCGAGATAACCGCTTGCATAGACAATGGCGTTTGGAGGCGTTCCAATTATCAGACAGTAGGCAAAAGAGGAAGCTATTGCCGTGCCCATAGCCATAAAGGGCAGAAAGGTTGTGCCCGGATGGACAAGGCCGGCCATGTTCAGGGCAATGGGGCCTACTGCTGCCGCCGCTGGGCCGTCGGCCATGAGGTTTGTGATCACGGCCGTTAGCCCGTTTGAAGTGGCCATGAGAGGGAGCCCCGCATCCATTCCGAGCGGAGCAAGGCCATCAATTACAGATCTTGCCAGCCAGTAGGCAGCCCCTGTGCTGTCCAAGGTTCTCCCAAATATGATGGCGCCGGCATAAAGCCAGACCACACCCCAGTCCACCCTTTCCTGGTAGTCTCGCCAGTTGACGACGCCAGCAAGGAGATAGGCCACTGCGCCTGCAACTGCTATTACTCCGATGCCAAGGCGAACAGGATAAATGCCCATATTGTAAAATGCCTTTTCAGTAAACCAGCCGTATACCATAACGACAAAAATGATGAGGGCCCATATCTGCTTGCTATTCCACCCACCCATCTTCCCTATTTCTCTTTGCAGTTGATTCATGGCAGGGGCAAGAGAAGTGATCCTGGGCTTAAAGCGCAAGTTCACCATAAACCATGTGACTGGAATCATGACTAAAATAAAGGGGAAACAATAGGTAACCCACTGAAAATAGCCAATATCAAAGCCGAACATGTCGTTCAAGTAGGTCATCATAATCACGTTTCTTGCGCCACCTGACGGGGCCCCCGGGCCTCCTATGTTACACGCCATTGCAATGGCTATCATTAGCATCTTGGCAAGCTCTTTGTCCTCTGGAACTTCCCGGGTCAGGCTGTTTTGATAAAGAAGCATGCCTATAGGAAGGAACATGGCAGCCAGGGCATGGTCCGAGATAAATGCTGCAAGGGGCGAAATAATGATAAAGAAGATAAGGGTGACCCATTTCGCACTGGGAACTGCCAGTTTTTTGAACATCATAAGGCACATTCTCTTGTCAACACCTGTTTTCACAAAGGCTGCCGCAAACATGAGGCTCCCCATGATAAACCAGCAGGCATCGTCCCAGTAGAGCATGGCAACCTCTTGTCGTGTGACAACGCCTGTGAACACAAGGATAAGTCCTATACAAAAGGCAACACCCGGCAGGGGAATGCATTCTGTCATAAAACAAAAGACCACAAATACCATCATGGCTATGGCAACTTTGATATGCCAGGCCCCCTTATCAGCCGTTTTCTTGTCCCCGCCGGAAAGGTTTTCATATTTAAGGCCATCTCTTCTGAGCTCCATGGACTTCGTCATTAGTGCACCAAAGGCTTCATCACTGACATTGTCATTGATATAGGCCTGTGCCCGTTTTAAATTTTCAGAATCTCCCTGGATTTTGTATTTCTTGCACCACTTGAGATCTCTTTTTAAAAAGCGATCCCTGGAAAGGGCGCCCATTCTCATGTTTGTTTCCATCATCTGGGCAGTGAGGAGCTGCCATTGGTCTGCATCTGAGCTTTTTTTGTTAAACAGCTCAGTGATGATAAAATTTACGACTGCTTTTGGTCCCACCTTAACTTCGGTCCCCACATCCTTCATCCCATAGGGTGTTGGTAAAAGCAGGATAGCAAAGAACAGAACAACAGGTATAATTAGGAGCTTCCAGTTTACGTACTTGTCATATCCAGCAGCCTTCGCTTTCGTTCCAGTCATTTTATACCTCGGTTTTTGGGAAGTCTGTTCTTTAACAACTCAACTAAGCCTTCATGCCAAGTGCAAAGCAAAGCGCAGGCTTAGAGCTTTCTCAAACAATCCCCGACATCATCATCAAGGATTCTCGGACTCTTTGATAATTTGTCTCGGAGACTTCATAAACCTTCTCGTTTGAGCCACACGGATCTTTTCTTCCAGCCTTTGCCTTTTCTCAAATGCCTCTTCCGCCTTCTTTATAAGGTCATTAACATCTGTCGGTTTCATTAAATAGTCTGTTGCCCCTGAGTGTAAACCCTCCACCGCAGAATCTACCGTGGCATGGCCGGTCAACATTATTACCTCAACCAGAGGAAAGAGCCTCTTTATTTCCTTCAACGTGGTCATGCCATCCATCCCAGGCATCTTGACATCCAGAATCACCACGTCGATGTTGCGCGATTTCAGTATTTCCAGGGCCTCATTCCCACTGATCACTGTCAGGACGTCATAACCCTTTCTCGCAAGCAACTTTTTGGTAGTGGAGAGAAATCTTTCCTCATCATCCACCAGCATCATTTTCATTTTTGCCATGTTTTGCCCCCTATGATTTGGTTGAATGGTTGAGTAGTTTAGTAGTTAAGTGGTTGTCAATTGAACCAATTGAAGAAGTTTCCCATTTGACGAAGTCTTATGTTACGGCCGGCAGATCTATTGTGAATGTCGTGCCAGCACCCTTTTGGCTGCTGACTTCCATTACACCGCCCATGCTGTCTATAATGCCGTAGCACACTGAAAGTCCCAACCCTGTTCCTTTTCCCACCGGTTTGGTGGTGAAAAACGGGCTAAAAACCTTCTTCAGGTTTTCAGGGCTGATACCGACCCCATTGTCCCTGACAGAAATCTGCACCTTTCCATCCTTTTTCAGACCAGCTCCAATATCCAGTTCGCCTCCCTCAGACCCATGCCTTTCCACAATCGCATCGATTGCATTGTTAAAAAGGTTGATCAATACCTGTTGCAGTTGTCCCGGATCCCCCTGAATTGGGGGGATATCTTCTGAAATCTCCTGTGTTACGGTAATCCCCTCGACGCTTGCCTTGTTTTCAACCATGCTAACTATATCAGGGATGAAACTCCCGAGGTCGATATCTGTAGAAACGACCTCGCTTTCCCTGCCGAACTTGAGCACAGCGTGAGTAATTTTCGAACAACGGTCTATTTGCAGCTTTATTTGGGCCATGGAATCTTCGATTTCTTTTAGATCTTCTGATTCCTTTATCTCGCCTTTTTCCTTGAGATCTGACAGGATAGCATCGACAAGTGTCTGCTCGCTCTTCATGACCTGAAGAGGGTTATTGATTTCGTGGGCAATCCCTGTTGCCATTTCTCCAATCTCCGCGAGCCTGCTCGCTCTCACGAGCTGCTGACCCAATTGGTCCTTTTCCGTATCTATTCGCTCCATCCGGCGGACAATCCGACCCGTCTCATAAAAGGCGATGCCAACAAGGGCGGCGCCGCCAATAACAGTGATAAGGGCAATCAGGTATCCGGCTGAACGGAGCGCCTTGAATGCGTCTGCTTTTTCTTGCCTGACAATTAGAAACCATCTCTTATCTTTGAGCCATGTTGTCGCATACAGGTATTTATCCCCTCTCGCATCCTTTTTAATGAAGGTTTCGGTGCCACTGTGTTGTGTCGGGTATTCCACGCTGTCCGGGTCTTTATCCAATAGGCTCCCGCCTGAACGGCGCTCTGTCTGGAATATGCCGTCTGCGTTAAGTATATAGGCCTCACCGGTCTTTCCGATGTGGACCTTTTTTACCATGTCATTAAACATATAGGTATCAATGGTGGCCCTAATGACCCATTTTTTCCCATTATCTTCCCTCATAAGGGCTATGACAAAGTGAGGTATACGTCTATAGCCTAAAAAAATGTCGCTGATGTAATAGCCCTTCTTTACCACTTCCTTGAACCAGTCTGCATCTTGATACACCTTGCCTGTCAATCTAAAAGGCCCCTGATATGCCACATGGATGCCTTTTTCATTGAAAACACCCAGGTCAACAAATGCATTGGATTTTTTTTGTAAACGCTCAAAGACCCTGGCAAGGTTCTCGGTATCTGTGAGTTCTTCATACCTGTATGAACGGAGGATGAATTCAAGATCAGCTTCACGTTCGCTCAAGAATGAATCGATCATGTGACGGTGATCTTCGACGATTCGCTTCATGCTGGAAATGGTGCTGGTCTCGATAGACATTGTGAAATAATAATAGCCGATCCCCATGATCACGATGAACAGGATGAGCGGCACCACTATCATACTGGCCAGGATGAGCCGTCTCATTGTTGCATAGCGATCTTTTTCCATAACCTTACTCTTCAACTTTCCGGATGCCTAAAATATGCCTCCGCTTTTTCTCAAAAGCAGCTTGCTTTCAGCCTTTCTGATCCGCTCTTCCTGCTCATCTTTTCTTTTTCTGGCGGCTTCCAGTTTGGTGGTTAGATCATCAAAGTCGGCAGGCTTCATGAGATAGTCAAAGGCCCCCAATTTCATTCCTTCAACAGCGGTTTCGGTACTCCCGTGCCCTGTGAGCATAATCACTTCTACCAGGGGAAACCTCTTCTTGATTTCTCTCAGGGTTTCCATGCCATCCATGCCGGGCATTTTGATATCCAAAATGACAACATCAGTTTCCTTATTCTCCAGGGTTTCAAGACACTCTTTGCCACTATAGGCAGTAGTGACCTTTTCTCCCACCTCGTTTAATCTTAAGGAAAGCATTTCCACAAAATCTTTCTCATCATCCACCAGCAAAACCCTTGTTGGTATTTTTATCATGGCGATTTCTCTCCTTTACCTATCTGTTTCTTTCCAATCAGTGCTTATTTTATCTAACAAGTCGGCATGTTCATTTCTGCCCAGACTCTCTTTTACTTCATGATATTTGGGGAGCCTTATGCAAAAACTTGTTCCGTGGCCTAACTTGCTCTCTACTTCCATTTTCCCCCCCAGCTTTTCAGTAATACTGCGGCAGACAAACAGGCCAAGACCTGTACCTTCACCCGGGGGCTTTGTGCTGAAAAACGGTTCGAAGATCTTTTTCAGGTTTTCTTTGGGGATACCCTGCCCGGTATCGCGTACCGTAAGGGCTACATCGTCACCTGTATTTTCAAATATTATGGAAATCTTGCCTCCGGTCCCGGTCGCATGAACTGCGTTAGTTATTAGATTGATCAAGACCTGCCGCAACTTATAGGGATCACTCCATATTGTGGCTGTTGAAGGATCAATTTCAGTAGTAATTTCGATATCCTTATTTTTTGCCTCCTTTTTTACTAAATCAACTGCTTCATCCGTCAACTCATTTATTTTTATCTCAGCCAAGGCGGAATCGGTTTCCTTGACAGATCCCAAAAGCTGGTGGGTAATTCTTCTGGCCCTTTCTATGGCATTTTCTATCTTGCCCAGGGCCTTTGAGAAATCCTGTTTCCGGGGCATCTGCGCCAGTTCTTCTTTATTCAGAATTAGATTCATCCAGCCCACAGATTCCTTGATAATTGCAAGAGGGTTATTGATCTCATGGGCCACGCCGGCAGCCAGAGTTCCCAAAGAGGCCAGTCTTTCGGTAGCTATCATCTGCTGCTCCATCCTGGCCCTGAATTCCGCTTCCTTTAGCTTTTCTTCCTCACGCAGGATCTTTTCGTGTGCCTGTTTTATCTTACCCAGCAGGTGATCCAGCTCTATTGGCTTGGTGAGATAATCAAAGGCCCCTGTCTTGATGCCATCCACGCCGTCCTGGGTCGTAGCATGGCCGGTGAGCATGATGACCTCGATTTTTGGATATTTTTCCTTGATATGATGAAGCGTCTCGATACCGTTCATGCCGGGCATCTTGACGTCCAGCACCACTACATCCATGGGGCTTTTTTCGAGGATGGACAGGCATTCTTCACCGGTTCCCGCCTGTTCAGGGTCAATACCTCTCCTTTTCAGTCGTTTTGTAATGGTGCGGCGAAATTCCTCTTCGTCGTCAACCAGAAGAAGGCGTATACTTTCCATTAAACCAACCCCAAAATTTTCCACCAGACGCCTGCCACCAGGACCAGAATTGCCAAAAGAACAGGTGTGGCAACAAGACCCACTTTTGTGAGATCGGCCGCCTTAAAGTACCGATAGCTGTAGGAAATGGCATTTGGCGGGCAGCCAATGACCAGGAGCATGGCAAAGGAGGTGGCCATTCCCAGGCACAAGGCAAGCACCGTGGGATCTACCCCTTCCAACTGGGCCATAGGGATAACGATGGGGAGAATCAAGGCAGCGGCAGCCACATTGGCCATGGCATTGGTCACGAGGGCCCCGAAAACCCCTACACCAACAAACAGAAGCAACCATCCTCCCCCCTGAACCAGAGGGAAAAAGAGATTGGCAAAATAATTGGCAGCCCCGGAGTATCCCATTGCCAGGCCGAGAGAAATACCGCCACCAAAGATAAAAAGGGCGGTTCCCCACTCAAGATTTTCGTGAATGTCCTCCCACTTCAATATGCCGAAAAGGACCAACCCAGCTACGCCCAGCATTCCGGTTACCGAGTAATGAAGGCCATGGAATTCCTTCGTAAGCCACAGGATAAATGACAAACCGATAATAACCAGAGTCTTTTTTTCCATTGTACTCCAGGGGCCAAGATCCTCCTCAAATTCCGGCAGCTTAAACTTGGGATCAGGTCGAAAGACAAGATAGACGACCCCAACGGCTACAGGCACCGTAATAAGCGCTGCCGGCATGGCATACTTTATCCAGTCCAGGAATGTGATCTCAATACCCGTGAATTCCTTGAGGAAGGCGGCTGCAACCATGCACCGGCCACCGCCCACGAGGGTTCCCATGCCCCCGCTGGAGCAGGCAAACGGCAGTGACAGCATCATAAACTTTGCCGTGTTGGTATGCGGTTCAATACCCACGGCCCTCATCAATGGGAGCATTGTTACAATGCCTATGGCACAGGCCGCTGCATCATGCATAAGGGAGGAAGAAATGCCGAGTCCTATGGCGAGGATAAAGGTAAATCTTATCACGCTGTTTCCGGCTTTTTTGATGATAAAAAACCCTAATCGCTTTGTAAGACCGGCCTTCTCTAATGATATGGCAAAGATCAGGCAGCACATGATAAACACCACTACAGGGTGCATATAAGGGGCCCAGGCCTCTTTAACGTCGCCAATTCCCATGATCACCAGGAATACGGCAATACAGATTGCCGTGATCTCAAGGGGAATAGGTTCCAGCACAAAGAGAAAAACCAGTACCGCCAGGACAGCCAGAAACCTCTTGGCCTTTGGAGAAAGACCATCAACGTAATCTACTTTGAACCCGGTCATTTTCAATTCTGCGGCTTTTTCTTGCAGAAACGCTGCGGTAGACTCCTGGCCCCCAGGATTTTTTGCCTCCACTATATACTCTGTGCTCTGGTCTTTTTCGGTGGGAACCAAGGTGAAGTGTTGATTGATATGCTGAAAGAATGCGTGGTTGTTATCACCGGTTATCGCAAATTTTGTTCCTTCCGGTCTTGGTAAGAGAAGAACAATCACCCCAAGCGCAAATGCGATGGCAAGCTGGAATCCCGCGGTTCTGAAAAGCATTTTCACTCCTTTTTCCTCCTGACTTTTTGCTGTTTAATCCCTATTTCGTTCCTGATAAGCCTCTCTAATTTTGGCCAAAAGCTCTTCAAGCTCACATGGCTTTGTAAGATAATCGAAGGCGCCGAATTCAATACCTTCTCTGGCGGCTTGCTCCGAGCCATGGCCCGTGAGCATTATGACCACCATCTTCGGGTCCATTTTCTTAAATATCTTGAGGACCTCGATTCCATCCATCTCCTCCATTTTTAGATCCAGAACAGCCACATCAAAATCCTGTTTGCGAAGTACCTGGATGGCCTCGGTGCCGGTGTAGGCAGAGGTTACCTCCATATTTCTTCTGCTTAGCCTTTTGGCAAGGATATTTACAAACCCCACCTCATCATCCACGATAAGAAGCCTTATAGGATCTGTCTGAACGCTTTCCTTCACTGACATGCCTTTTCCCCTAAACGCGGCGTGAGGTGATCTCCTTCATGCGCGCCTCGATGATCTTATTCTCATGCTGCCTCTTTTTGGCGGCAGCTTCCTTTACCTTGGAAATGAGCTGATCCATATCACAGGGCTTCATCAGGTAATCAAAGGCTCCCAGTTTCATACCTTCAATTCCCGATTCAACCGTGGCGTGGCCGGTGAGCATGATGACCTCCACTAAGGGATATCGTCTCTTGATCTCCTTCAGGGTTTCGGCGCCATCCATACCCGGCATCTTGACATCGAGGATAACAACTTCAACGCTGCGATCTTCCTCAAGTTTATCCAGGGCCTCCTGTCCATTAAAGGCGGAGGTAATGCGAAGGTCCCTTTTGGTCAGACGCTTTGTCATGGTTTCCACAAAAGGGACCTCATCATCCACCAGAAGCACGTTTGCTAAGGGCATATGCTATTCTCCTTTGCTAAAAGATTTTGAAGTGTTCCCTGCCACACTAGCCGTCTATATAGGCCAAGATCTTAAATTTTGAGCCGAGTTTCAATATATTGTGGTGCAAATAATGTAAAGATATCCCGCTGGAGCGGGACTGGTTTCTGGATACTTGTTGTAGCGAAGCGGAAATCCCGTCTTTAGCGGGAATGAAATAAGGAATTTTATCACTTTTTTAATCTTTCGAAAAGGACCGTACAACAAATTGATAATATTTCCAGGCGCTGTAAATGGAAAAGTCTTTATCCAGCATCGAGCATCTCCCGCCTTAGCGGGACATCTCTACGCCTCAAGCAAAAAATTTGATAAACGCACACAAACTCGTCGGTTTGAGGCCTTGGCCTTGATAGATAGTGCCATTTGGATTTTCGGTTAACCCCTGAATCCCGCTTTCAGTCCTGCTTTTAGAGGAAAATAGCCATGCTCGGACAGCCTCCTACGTATCATGAGAGATGTTATGCAAGATATCTTTAAAATTATAAAAGATAACAAACAAAGGGAAGAGAATAAAAAAACCATTTCCATTGGTATTGATTTCCAAATTGCCGGCAGGGAGATCTGTTGCCCTGTTTCAAAAATTGCCACTCATACGAGGATTTAGTCGTTGAGGTGGGGGGAATCAAAAGAAATTTGGAGTGCATTCTTGTGGAATCAAAAACGCACTTTAAAGGATCTGCACCAAAAGGTGATTCAGGATTTGAGCCTGAAATGTCTGCAGAAGAGACCTGGCCAATCCTGGCTGGAATTAAAGATGAGTCTATCTTTGTAGAACGTTTTAACAGCCTGGGTGATACGAAGAGAAGGGAAGTGGCTGAATACGTTCTTAGTAAATGCAATATTTTTTCGGGAAGAGGGTCTGTTTTTTCTGCCCGGTATAATAATGGAACGGGATATATGGAATGAACGGACATATTTTAATTTCTTCAAAACGAATCTGGTGATATTGTAAATCTTATTCAGATTGCGAGGAGCATAACTGAGCAGGTACAGGGGGGCAAGCCCTGAAAGAAAAAGAGACAGAGCTGGAGATCAAAGCTAAGAATCTTGAGGAATCAAATCTAAACGATATTGTCTCGCCATTTTCACGCAGACGTTCCACCAGATATTTGAACCTCACTCCCTCGGAGATTCAAATATCAAACCTTATAAGGTAGGGCAAAACCACAAAAGATATAGCAACTCACTTAAACATATCCAGTAAGACCATTGAGGGTCATAGAAAGAATATCAGAAAGAAACTTGGAATAAAAAACAAAAAGGCTAATCTCAGCACTTACCTCCAGTCTATCCAATAATGGGTGAAATTCATACCCATTACCCCCCCC
>JAKLQB010000417.1 GCA_022013615.1 Desulfobacterales bacterium
ATCCCAAAATCTGTGAAACTCATTGATGAGGCAATGAAGGGGGATAGGATGGTGGGCCTCGTGGCCATGAAAGACCCCTCCATTGAGGAACCCAAGCCTGAAGATGTCTACCAGGTGGGTATCGTTGCCAAGCTGGATACTGTGAGCCGTGGTCCCGACAAATCCTTTCAAGTTTACGTAAAGGGGGACGTCCATAAGAAACTAAGAAACTTGACAGGTATTCAATAATGTAACGCAAAGAGTAACACGAGTGAATAGGATTTTTTAGGGGGGACGCTGGTAAAAAAGTAAGTTATGTAGGTAAAGGAAAATAATTTATGATATTGGGCGGTAAAAGGGGCAGGGCATGTCGCTCGGAGATCTGGCTATGCGATTGGGAATAAGCCCTCCTGCCGTCTGGTACTCTGTTGAAAGGGTAGAGAACATGACCCATAAAAAAGTGTACTGGTCCCCCTTCCCCCACAGGGGAGTGAGGGTTGTAGATGCTTGGCATCTGGGGTTTCTTTGGTTCCAAAGCGATTTAAAACCTAGTATTAAGGGCTTAGATTTTTGATATGCCGAGACAGCAAAAGCTTGATGCACTCGGGTTAAAAAGGGCGCACATATTGTATTAACAAACAGGGTTAAAGAACTCATCGGAATAGAAGAAATTCATGACTTGGCGTGCAACGAGACGGCGAATAAATTTTGTTGCGGTTAATGACTAATATCGTCTAAAACTGAGTAAAAAATGGGGATTTTAAAATGAGCAATTGCCAAAATTGTAAATTCCGAGCAAAATACGACAAGAACCCTCGTTCAATCTTGGGCAGAATTTGGAAGTGGCATATTGGCTGGTGTCCGGGTTGGAAGGCATATTTGAAATCACTGTCCGATGATGAACGTAAGAAGCTGACGGAACAATATTCTTAGTCTTACCAACATCCACGCTGTGCTGAGTTGTTTTGAAATACACCTCGGCGCACCTGAATTGTGTAAAGTAAAGGAGTCAAGTCTGCCGTTGACTCTTGAATTATTTTTTGATCGGCTGGCCCCATGTCCAGGCCGCTAGGAATACAATATCCAGATGCATGGTATCATGGCAGGAATACGGGACATTATTGACTAGGCCAAATTTTACAGATGCTTTTTAAGAGAGGCGGGGAGGTTGATCTCTTTCAAAAGAGGCTATTGCCAGCTGTAGCGTGTGATAGTCCAGCTCAACATCCTCCCATCCAAGAAAGTGAAGTCGATCGTTAACATCCGACAGGCTGACAGATGGATCAATTTGAAAGGAATAGGCTATATCTTTAATAAACCGGGGAATTATTTCATTATTAATTCCCTTCCCTTGCAACTCGTTAATGAGGGTTTCCTTTATAATTATAGTTCGATTTTCCATGCTTCCAGTTACATCTTCTTATGATTTCTATTGCCCCCTGAGCAAAAATACTTACTCAGGGGGATTGAAGTTTTAATCAAAGTTAGTTATCTAACGGATCGATTTTAGAAGTTAAGGTTAGGCTGTTCATTAATTACCCAACAAGCGATGAAAATAATGGTTTCCCTAAGTGCCGTTATCACTGAAAAGATACACGCACACCCGAGAAACCCTTGATTCACTGCCACAGCAGAATCCCTTTTTTAAGTATAACCTTTGGAGGCTTTAGCCGTCTCACGGTTTATGAGTATATGTTGAATCTGGTGACATTTACTTTTTTATAATTTAATCACGAATCTTATGAAATCAATGTAGCACACCTAATACCCGGCCAAATCCGTAAAGTTTCATGCACTGTAACCGTAAAAGACAAGGTTCCTTTCGCCCTTGGCTTTGAGCACTAAATGAATTATGGGTCAATTGTGGGGGAAGTCCATAAAATTATAAAATTGGAGCCACCGGGGTCAGGTTTCAACATTGACAAAAAAAAACCACGATTTCACTGCTGCCAAAAAATTGTGGTTTTGCTTACGGGATGAAAGCATAAATTTGGCGTGATTAGGTTATGGCAGGTTGTGTCAATTTCAGTGTGGGAGACTCAAAAAAATGATGCTTCTTCGCTTATCGATGTGCTTTTTGCCAGCCATCTGGGTTAGCGGTTGCGCTGCGATAGGTGCTATTAATGAAAAAGTGGGGTCTGCTCTTCGCTCATGTGACAAGCGGGAAAGCCTTAAGTTATTAAATTGAAGATATGATAGGTGAGCGTGGGAAGATAATTCATGAATTAGGGAAGAATTGAGGATTGGAAAGGAGAAGGAGAATATGGAACTTTTAGAAGGTATTAAATCGCGGATGTCCATCAGGGGGTTTAAGCCGGACCTTGTGCCCAAGGAGGTTCTGTTTGAACTTTTAGGGGTTGCTACCCGTTCGCCTTCCGGTGTAAATTGCCAGCCTTGGGAAATCTATATAGTAGTGGGTGAGGCCCTGAAAGAGCTCGGACAGGCTTATGTTGGGCAGTTCCGCCAGGGGATTAAACCACACCCTGTAGCTTATGCCGGTCAAG